>JAEUUM010000570.1 GCA_016787375.1 Saprospiraceae bacterium | reverse complement strand
AATATTGGGATTGAGCAAAAAGTTAATCTGTTATTCGGAAAGTCAAGTGATTTTATTGATGGAGCGCAGTACAGATCTACTGTTGATCAGACAGTCAACAAAGATTTGATTCATTCAACCTACATAAGGCTTAATTTCAATATTGGCAACAAGGAAAAAATGTCTGAGCCTCTATGGTGGATCAATCCTCTTGACTTTGTTTTGAATGACATAGCAGAACTAAAGGCTAGACCAAAGCTCGATTTAACAGATACTGATAATGATGGTGTGCTCGATATGTTTGATCAGGAAAAGGACAGCCCTGCAGGATCACCTGTAGACGTGCGTGGGGTCACTCTGGATAGTGATAGTGACGGAATTCCGAATTATAAAGACAAAGAACCGTATTCAGCACCAAATTATCCTGTTAATGCAGATGGAGTTGCCCAAACGCCAAAGACAAGTGTTGGCCCTGCAGAAGTAAATCAAATGATTGATGACAAATTAAAAGAATTCAGGCTCACCAAAGGCGGCTCTTTGACGGATTGGTTTTTACCCACCATCCATTTTGATTCTGACAAGTATGGTATAAAGAACTCTGAAGTAGAAAAACTAAGACAAATTTCAGTTGTCATGCAAAATAATCCTTCCATCAGGATTCTTGTAACCGGACATACTGACAAGACTGCTGGCGATTCGTACAATAAAATGCTTTCTTATAACCGGGCTAAAGCATCAATAGATTATTTAGTTAATAAATTCGGCGTTTCCAGAGAAAGGCTTGTGCTTACCTATGGTGGCGAGGACAACAACCTAATCAATACAGAATCATCAAATTACATGAACAGACGTGTAGAATTTCAGGTGGCTAAACCGAGCGACACTGAAATGAGTAAACCCAATGGACCAAAAGCAGGTTCAGGAAAGTTTGAAGGAAGTCGGGATGCCGGGTATTAATTAAAACTCACTGAGAATAATTCAGAATGCCGGTATTAATTCAATATCGGCATTTGTTTTATCTGATCTTTTCAAATTTCAACAAATTTGTGTTTTCAGGATCCTGAGTATTTTTAAACCCCGATCTTAGCAACAGATTTATTGAGTCTTTATTTTTAGGATGAACATAGGCATTAATTTTATGAAGATCCAATTCATCAAATCCGAAATGCATGACCAATTGGAGTGCACGACGCATTATACCTTTTTTTTGATATTGCGGAAAGAGCTCAAATCCAACTTCAGTTGACAGGTCGTTTCTATCAACATTCCATAAGCAAATCGTGCCTAACAAATTTTGGTCATTTTCAAGAGATATTACCCAATAGTATCCTGATCCGGACTTATTCCCCTCTATTCTCGAATTAATGAACGCAATGGATTCATCTAAATTTTTTGTAGGAGCTCTGTCGACGTAGGTGTTAACGATATTATCATTCCGAATGAGGAGTATTGCTTCTGCATCTGATTGTCTTATTTCACGCAAACGAATACCTTGACCTAATAATTCAGAAAGAGGTTTGTTAGTAAACATAGATTGAAAAAATATTGAAAACCAGTTTCAAAATTGATGGAAAGTTAAGCTCCCATTTCACGCTGCATTCTGGTAATTAGATTTTCCCAATATAATTGTTGATCGGAAAGATCGCTTTCATCACACCAGTCTTTTATTTCCAGAATAGTCTCATCTGTAATAGGTGAAGTTGTAATTCTGAATTCAAGGTATTCATCGTCGCTTTCGGCACTTTCAAATCTGAATCTGAGATATTCTTCCTCAATATCATCGATGAGTTCAGCCCACTCAAGGCTTTTGTTCCATTCAAAGGTATAAATTTCACCGTCTATATCCACCCGATCACAGAACCAGCGCACCAAACATGCCGGGTTGGTTAAGAAATTGTACACGATGGTCGGAGACGCCTTCAATATAAAATCAATCTTGAGTTGAACTCTTTTCATAATGTAGAAGTTAATGACTGTATTTGGTGTATAAACGCATATTTGACCGCAATGTAATACCTCGCAAAAAAAATAAAAATTTATTTTGATTATTTTTTAAATAAAAATTCAAATCAGATGCATAACAGCATGGTTTTGAACCTTTCAGATAAAATATATGGTTAAAAATTATTATGCATAAAATTCATATATAAAACCTACTATTGACATGCACACATTTTAGGCATAATTTTGCAGTCTGTTGAAAATAATAACCATAAATGGCAACTTTATTTTATATGTACGTTTAAAGGTATCCGACAGATTATAATTCCAATCCCAAATATATCGCGAAAAATAACCCAGACAGTTAACAACTGATCTGAATTCTTTAGTGAAGCATAAAACAATAATGCATGAGACAACTAAAAATTACAAAATCTATTACCAATCGCGAAAGTCAATCTCTCGAAAAATACTTGCAAGAGATAGGAAAGGTTGATCTTCTTACCCCTGAAGAAGAAGTTGATTTGGCTAAAAGGATTAAAGAGGGTGATCAAATAGCTCTTGAAAGACTTACCAAAGCAAATCTTCGATTCGTTGTCTCTGTTGCTAAGCAATATCAAAACCAAGGTTTATCTCTGAGTGATCTTATTAATGAAGGCAACCTGGGTTTGATAAAAGCAGCACAGAGGTTTGACGAAACACGGGGATTTAAATTTATATCCTATGCAGTTTGGTGGATTCGCCAGTCAATCCTTCAGGCATTGGCAGAACAAAGTAGAATTGTTCGACTTCCTTTAAACAAAGTAGGCTCTCTCAACAAAATCAACAAAGCTTTTTCTGAACTTGAGCAAGAGTATGAAAGAGAGCCCTCAGCAGAAGAATTAGCAGAATTACTTGAAATTCCTACCGAAGAGGTTGAAACTACACTTGGAGTTGCAGCAAGACACGTATCAATGGACGCACCATTTGTTGAAGGAGAGGATAACTCTTTACTTGACGTTCTTGAAAATAGCACATCACCGGGTACTGATCAAGCTTTGGAGTATATTGAGTCACTAAGACGAGAAATCGAAAGATCGCTCAGTACATTGACCGACAGACAAGCGGATGTTATCAAGCTTTATTTCGGTATCGGAATAGAACATCCAATGTCACTTGAAGATATAGGAGACAAATTTGGACTAACCAGAGAACGCGTTCGCCAAATAAAAGATAAAGCCATCAATAAATTAAGATCCGTATCTCGTTCGAAATTGTTAAAACATTACCTGGGCGCATAATAACCTGAAAAAAAACTTTTTAAAAAGGCACATCTGACATTTAGATGTGCCTTTTTTCATTAGGTTCAAAAATATTTCCGAACTTCGCACCAAGAATTAAAACCCTTTACTAAATGGAAACCACTAAAAACAAAATACGCCAGGAAACTGACAACTCACTTCAATACTGGCGCGAAGACGAAAAGAAAGCCCTTGAATTATTACAAATTGTAGGGGAACTTAGATTTGATCGTTCTATCGAATTAATCATATTCAGAAGAGGAATATACGACAGCAGGCCCAGTGAAGTTTTAAACAACCACTTATTCGCTGCCAATTATGTTAATGCACCAATTACCATTGATACAACCCTAACCATTGCAAGGACAATTTCGAACTTATCAGAGATAAGCCCTTGTATACTTGACATTGGCAAAATGGCAGTTAACTGGTTGAAAAATAACAATTCGAACCTAAGCCTTGAAAATTTTGTAATAGATTCGCTGATACCATATTCTTCCGACAAAAAGTCGAGTATTCAACCCAAAGATGTTATTCTTTATGGTTTTGGTCGAATTGGTCGTTTGCTTGCAAGACGTATTATTGAACAAACAGGAAGAGGAGAGCAACTTCGTTTGAGAGCCATCGTTTTAAGGCCTCAAATGAAAGACCTATACTCAGAGGCAAAAAAAAGAGCAGCTTTGTTGATGACAGATTCTGTGCATGGTGATTTTAGAGGTACGGTAATGATAGCAGATGATGGAAAATCACTAACGGTTAACGGAAACAAAGTTCTGCTTATCTACGCAAAAGATCCGGGTGAAATTGATTACACCGAATTTGGAATGCACGATGCACTTGTTATAGATAATACGGGAGTTTGGAGAGATGGAGAAGCATTAAAAGCACATCTTAGGCCAGGCGTTTCGCATGTTATGTTAACCGCACCCGGTAAATTGATGCCTAACATTGTTTACGGTGTGAATCATGAATCACTTGATCCTGAGACTACTAATATTTTCTGTGCAGCTTCCTGTACCACCAATGCCATCAGCCCAATTTTGAAAGTTATGAATGAAACCCTTGGCATTGAAAAAGGTCATATTGAAACAGTGCATTCTTATACCAGCGATCAGAATTTACTTGATAATTTTCATAAGAAGCCACGTAGAGGAAGATCAGCGCCGCTAAACATGGTATTGACCAGTACAGGTGCAGCGGAGGCAATTGAGTCAGTTATGCCTGAGCTAAAGGGAATTTTTACTGGAAATGCAGTCAGGGTTCCAACTCCGAATGTTTCCCTTGCTATCATAAGTTTATCGCTTAAAAATGCAACTTCAAAGGCTGCACTTAATCAAATATTAAAAGACGCATCATTGCATGGGCCATTAGTTGAGCAAATACATTACTCAGATTCGGAGGAATACGTTTCAACTGATGCAGTTGGCATGACAAGTGCATGTGTTCTTGACGCACCATCTACTATTGTTTCGGGAGATGGAAAAAACGTAATCATTTATGCTTGGTATGACAACGAATATGGCTATACTTGTCAGGTGGTACGAGTTGCAAAACACGCCGCACAGGTAAGAAGACCGGCATATTTTTAGGAGTTTTGGGGCATTTTGATAGCCGACCTTATTATGAATGACAGGTATAAAGAAAGCTTTGAAACTTGGAACAAGCTTGCCAATCTTTATCAAGACAAGTTCATGGACTTGACCTTGTATGATGATACGTATGATTTTATCTGCAATTCACTTAATAAACCAAATTCAGCCATACTGGAAATTGGATGTGGACCAGGAAATATCTCAAGATATTTGCTGTCGAAACGCCCTGACTTCAAAATTTTAGGGATAGATGTAGCGCCTAACATGATAGAACTTGCAGAAAGGAATAATCCAAATGCGAAGTTCTCAGTTATGGATTGCAGGGATATTGGAACATTACATGCAACATTTGATGGTATAATTTGTGGATTTTGTCTGCCGTACTTATCTCATGGAGACGGACACAAATTAATTGATGATGCTATGAAGATGCTCAATGAACATGGGATTATTTACTTGAGTTTTGTTGAGGGGGATCCTGTAAATTCAGGTTTTCAGGTTGCCAGCACAGGTGACAGAAGCTATTTTCATTATTATACTCTGAACCAAATACAAAGCCAATTTTTGGAAAATTCTGATTTTGATTTGAAAATATTCAGGTTAGAATTTAAAAGAGCGGAGGACAAAAGTGAAATGCATACCATAATAATTGCAAAAAAAATCAAAGCAAGTAAAACTCCATCTTCATAAAAACGGGTTTCAAGCTAAAATGAGTTTTTTGGTTTGGAATTTAGTCGCAACAATCAAAGTGTTTTTGTTAAAGACTTTGTTCGAATAATATTTTGTGACCAAACTTATTTCAACTGGATTGAAAAGTTGTTGTTATTTTCAACGCACTCAAATATCAATTGTCTTGAATCAACCGAAATGATCAAAGAGTTGAGATATCTTGATTTATCTTCAAGGCTTACGCTGAATCTAACGGTCATAGATTCTCCCGGAAGTAGGTTGCCGGATGATTTTTCTAATCCGCTTGTTATGACATGACCACCTGCAAGCACTGACCCCCTTGACATTTTTGAGCTTGCCGAAAAGTAAGCTGCCAAAGAAATATCCTCGTTTGTGGTTTTTTTGTATTCATGCATCGGTGCAGATTTTGTACCTTGGTTCAAAATTGTGCACTCGATTTTCAAGTTGTTTTTTGAGGATTTTATAATGCTTGCATTTGAAATAATCAAATCAGGACAATTCTTGCTGTCAAATATTTCTTCGTTTTCTACAGAACTGGTTTCTTTTACAGACTCTAATTTCTGATTTTCTATATTTTCAGGTTTTTCTGTCTTTGGCTGTGATTTTTTATTTTTTTTATCCTGCTTTTTTGCTTTTACATTGACTTCTGCTTGATTTTCCACTACAGGTTCTTGGTAAGTGTCCTGCATTTTTATGTTAGGCAAATTTGGCTGAAAATTAATGTTTTTGAACAGCTGGCCCGGTGAAAGTGCTAATTTTGTGGATAACACTGATTTTATTAATGCAGACTTTAAATCAGGGTATTTTTCAAATACTGAGCTATCATCTATTAAAACTTGAAGATTATCATATTTTTCACCTGATTTTCCTAATGTAACCGGGAATTTTCCGGAGTTTATAATTGTTGCTGTGAAACCCCCTTTCAAATCTGACTTATCTTTTTGAATCAAATCAACTAGTTCAATACGATATCCTTGATAGGCAATTTGATCATTTCGAGCATCACTCTGAGCGTGTGTGATGGCAACATTGCATACCAAAAATGCCAAAAAACAGTATATCAGTGATTTTTGTAAGTTCATATTATAGATAATAGTCATATATAACAGATGCATGAACCATGCCAATTTAGCTGATTATTAATTAATGAAGTATTGATTTTGTTCTATTTAAATCTTTTATAAAATAAATAAGTCAAAAACAAGCCAATAATTGTACCAAATACCATAATTCGTGCGGACGTCCCGGCTGAAAATGATAATTCATCGGGATCGCCTGATATGATGTATGTCGCCCAATAAAATGGATGACTATAAGTGGTTGTGGTATTTTTGATGTAGGTCCTTTTCGCATTTGCCAGGGCAGAAGCTTTGTCTTGTTGATTGAGTAGGTTTTTATAAAAATTACCAAGTATTTCTCCTGCCTGATAATCAGAAACCTGCCATAAAGTAGATAAAACACTCCTGGCACCCGAATAAAAGAATGCCCGGGTCAAACCTATGATACCTTCACCGGTGAAGGCTTGTCCCAAGGCAGATTCACACGCGCTGAGCACCACCAGATCATTGTTCAGGCTTGATGAATAGAAATTGTGAGCATAAACTATTCTAGGTGAATTGCTATTTTCTTCACTTAATACCAAAAATGACTCATTTCCATTGAGTGAATCAGCCTTGCCGTGGCATGCAAGATGTAAAATCATGTATTCTGATGCTTTTTGTTGGATGTTTTTTTCAGTGCATTGTTGCTGAGTTAAAATGTCACCATCAATGAGTCTGGATAAGTCATCAACTTCTTTCCCGGCAAAATTCAATGGCAAAATGTTCATTTTATTCGGCTGTGGAGGGCTATAAGAGAGACCTAAAAATTTCTTTTTATTGTGCGAAGGGGTCGGTGCTTTCAGGTTAAGGAATTGAAGAGATGGTAGGTAATTAAAATTATATTTTTCAATCAGATAGGGGAGGTCTTTCCAGTTATTTGCAGAAGTGATGTTTTTGGATAGCAGCACATCAAAAGGAATGCTGCTCAATCGATTGTCGCAAACAATCAGTACATTTTTTGAAATGTTTTCGCAAATTGGTTCCCAAATTATGGACCTTAATTCATTATTCAAATTTAAAAAACGATCAATTTCGTTTTCCTTGGCATTACCTTGTTTTATGGTAAATAAAAGTGAAAATTGTTTCAACAATTGATCAAACTTTTCAGGTTTATCCAGATGAACAGACTTAAATTCTATTGGTGATTTAGTACCTTTTACAATGGTATAAATTGTCGAATCTGTGGTAAAATATTCAACAAATGAATACCCGTTTAAATATTTATTGTTTTTCAATATTTCATCTGAAAATAAATCGTTTTTATATTTTTCAAGAAAATACTCCGGATAGTTCACGATGATGTCATCCATGAGTTGGCGGTAATTTTGTTGAATTTCAACAATGTTT
>JAEUUM010000111.1 GCA_016787375.1 Saprospiraceae bacterium | reverse complement strand
AATTGCGATCTAAAATTTCAGCTTTAAAACACGGTTTTATTTGTGAAATGTTATCAATTAGAATATTTCCACGATATGCTTCAGTAATACCCGGTGCTTTGCATGCTTCAAATACCAGAAAGTGTACCTTGCTTTTGGTATATATTTGAAACTCATATTTCTCCCAATTGGTATGTTTGATTGCTTTTGTGCTCACAAGTAATTGCTCTTTGTCACAATATTTTTTACTACCCCATATTTTTAGTCTTAGTGGAAGATTATATCCTGTATATGTATCAGATCGGGCAAGGTAAACTGAAAATGTGTAACAACTATTTGATTCTAGCGGAGTTTCGAGTCTTTGGCCTACACTTTCAAAAGTACCATTTTCTCTTGTTATTAGGCCCAGATAGCTAAATCCGTCTTGAGGTGCTTTGCTTACGTTCCATTTGCCTGGTAGGATATCCGGAGTAGATCCTGGTATACATGTAACCCAGCCTTTTGGTACAATTGATTTTCCGGGGTCTCCCTCAAACGAAGCATTTTTCATATTGACTTGACTTACCAGGATTTCAGAGGCAGCAAACAAAATTAGAAAAACAAATAACTTTCTCATCCACCAAAGTTAAAACGTATTTTTTGATTCGCAGGAGAAAACATAAAACTATCGACCCATTTATAAACTGGTATTGTGCATTAGTCCCTTGTTGTTAAGAAACAAATCCTAAGAATTTTACTTTTTTTTATATTATCTACTTATTTTGCGAAAAAATAATGTGATGTTAAATTCTAAAAAGATATTGGTCTTATCCTCAGCTTTTTTAACAATGCTTGCAGGGTATACCATAATTCAAAATTTTGTTTTTGGAAAAAGATTTCATATAGAAAAAGAAAACCTTGAACAACCTTATGATGAATTTTGGGTAAAAAGAAGTTTTCCGGGATTAAAGCCGGATGAAAATGCCTATTTTAGTGGTCTTGAACAAGCCAGACTGTCCCTGTCAAACCGTGGAAATATCCCTGGTTTTGATAAAAATTGGCAAGTTGAGGGACCGGCTAATATCGGGGCCAGGGTAAATGTACTGGCTGTTAATCCGAACAACGAAAACATTATACTTGCAGGTTATTCGCATGGTGGCATTTGGAAAACAAACGATGGTGGAATCAATTGGTATCCTGTATTTGATGACCAGGTCGCTATGGCAATTGGTGCCATTGAATTTGATCCTCAGAACCCGTCTGTTGTTTACGCAGGTACAGGGGATGTAAATATTCCGGGTGGAGTTTATACCGGAAATGGAATTTACAAGAGCATTGATGGTGGTGAGACTTGGAGTTACCTGGCTTTGTCCGAAACGCGAATAATTTCAAAGATTTGGGTAAGTCCAAAAAACTCCTCTATTATTTATGCGTCTGCAATGGGAAACCCTTTTGAAAAAAATGTAAACAGAGGATTTTACAAAAGTACAGATAGCGGCAAAACATGGACACAGTTGCTGTTTGTGAATAATCAAACCGGAGTAATAGATTTTGTCGTAAATCCGGACAATCCAAATTTCATATTTGCAGCTTCCTACACCCGTGTAAGGACCAACTATGAAAGCATTGTGACAAGCAAGGATTGTATTGTCTGGAGGTCAACAAATGGTGGCATCAATTGGACACCTTTACAGAGTGGTTTGCCACTTGGCGAAGAGCATTCCAGGATCGGACTTGCAATGTGTCCGAGTGATCCAACTAATGTATTTGCCCTTTTTGTAGGTACAAGCCTGGATCTTGAAAATATTTATAAAACTCAAGATAATGGAGATACCTGGGAGTTGGTACCAACTTATGATACCGGACTTCCTGAAGGACAAATGGGTAGCTTTGGCTGGTATTTCGGAAAATTGGGAATTGATCCTAATGACTGCAATACGCTTCATGTGCTGGGTGTGGATATGTACAGTACCTTCGATGGAGGTGCTTCATGGGTACCAACAGTGCCACCTTGGTGGACATACGAAGTGCACGCAGATAAACATGATATAGTTTACACCAAAAGCGGCAATATTTTGCTGAGCACAGACGGTGGCATTTATAAAACGAATGATTTCAACACCTGGACTAAAATTGAAAATATTCCAACTTCTCAATTTTACAGAGTTGCATATAACCCTCATCAACCCGATTACTATTACGGAGGAATGCAAGACAATGGCACTTCGGGTGGCAATGCTTCATTTTTGAACGATTGGCCAAGGTTGTTCGGTGGTGATGGATTTCAGCCAAGGTTTAACCCAAATGATCCCAATAATTATTATTACGAAACCCAAAATGCCGGTATTGTTGGTACAGAAACAGATGGTGCTGACTTTTATGATTTAATAACTGAGGAAAATGGGGTTGATCCCGATGAGCGAAGGAACTGGGATGCACAATATATCATAAGTAATTTTAACTCAGATGTATTGTATTATGGAGGGCAAAAAGTATATAAAAGTGAGGATAGGGGACACAATTGGATCCCAATTTCAGGTGACTTAACAGGTGATATTAAATTTTTAAGCAGGGTGCATGTTATTACATCAGTGGATGAGTCGATAATTGATGAAAAAATACTTTACGCAGGCACTGGTAATGGTTATTTGTGGAAAACAAATGATGGAGGTATAACGTGGGATTCAATTCATCAAAATGGATTGCCTGTAAGATATCTCACTTCGGTTCATTCTTCTCCAACTTTTAAAAACACAGTCTTTGTTACCTTCTCAGGTTACAAGTTTAATGAATTGATACCACATGTTTACAGATCAGATGACCAGGGGCAAAGTTGGATTGAGATTAGTAGCAATTTGCCAGGTGTTGGAGTTAATGATATTTTGATCATACCAGGTGAGAAGGATGAGGAATTGTATGTCGCCACTGATGGTGGAGTATATGGAAGCATCGATGGAGGCCAGAACTGGGAGAGGGTTGGAGTTAATATGCCGCTTGTTCCGGCGTTAGATATAGATTACAACCCAAGCCTTAAAACACTCATCGCAGGTACTTTTGCCCGCTCGATCATGAGTTACCCGATTGAAGGAATTTCAAGTAATTCTGAGATATTGCCTAATGGTCCTGAAATATCGGTTTACCCCAATCCGGCCGTAAATATTTTGTTTTGGAATACAAATTCAACAAAGGCATCTGAATCTGACATCAAAGTGTATGATTTGAAAGGCAACATAGTTTTACAGAAGGCTAACATGAAAGGTCAAGATAATATTAACGTTGAAGCTTTATTGCCCGGAGTTTATCTTCTAAGTCTGGAAATAAACGGCGTTAGAAAGTACAAGAAGTTTGTAAAAAATTAATTAATGTTGGGAT
>JAEUUM010000094.1 GCA_016787375.1 Saprospiraceae bacterium | reverse complement strand
TGAAAAAATTATACTCAACAAATAAGTTTTTAGACATCCAAAAGCCCGGGAAGTTTTTCCAGGCTTTTTCTTTTGAGCCCCATGCAATATCCGCATTTTGATGCTGAAAGTCAAACCCCTACCAGGGAAATAAAGGAGTTGCAATTTAAGGATTCTCCTGATAGAGTTTTAAGTATGGTCTTTTTATTCAAATTTTGCTAAAAGATCATTTTTAACTTTGGCAAACCATTCATTTTTTAAGATGCTTAAAATAATACTGTCACGTCTTGAACCATCAGCTTTGGGCACATTTTGGCGTAAAACGCCTTCTACCGTGCATCCAATACTTTTCATAGCAGAAATGCTTCTTTGATTTTGATTATCAGCACGAAACTCAACCCGCTCCATATTGAGTTCCTCGAACGCAAATGATAACATTAAAAATTTACAATGTTTATTTATTCCTGTTCCTTGAAAGTCCTTACCATACCATGTGTAACCGAGTTGTAGTGTTGTGTTTGGGATATTTATATCATAAAATCTGGTCGAACCTGCATATTGGTTAGATAGTTTATCGAAAACAATAAATGGATATTCCGTCTGATTTTTTCTGTTGAGTATGGCAACAGAAATATACTTTGCTAAATTTTCTCCACCTGCCGCGCTTAACAGAGAATACTTCCATAGCTCAGGTTCCTGTGAGGAGAATTTTTCAAGATATTTAAAATCCTCAGTCCTCAGAGGTCTTAAAAGTACCCTTTCATCTTCAAGAATAAAATCTTTGGTGAAATCGAAGGTTATCATATTATCAATTCAATATAACAGATATTAGAATTAAAGTCTCATAATAGGTAAATGGTGTGTCAAATTTAACAATAAATAAAGATAGGTATTCTTTAATAATAACACCATCGCTGACTGGAATACAGTTTCAGTTTATTTACTAAGGTAATCTTAATTTGAAATTTAATGATTACTTCAATAATATCATGTCACGAAAACTTAACTTGAATTCAATCCATGGCATACTTTATGCCAATCATATTAATGAATGAACTGCAAAATTTAATCGATTCAAAAACACTATTGCCCAATCACCGGTCATTATAACCATCAAAGAAAACGGACCAGTGGAAACAAACGAACAATCAATTTTAATAAAAGACATGAGGTTTTGGATGCTACTAATCAGTTTAGGGATTATTATCGTACTATCTCTTCAAGAATTTAAAATGATATGAAAATCATTTATTATTAGCAAAAATATCCTTTAAGGCCAGATCAACTTCAGGGAAGTTAAATGAAAATCCCTTGGCTAACAAGGCGTCCGGTTTTATATTAGCCCCGAACAGTATAACATCTGCCATTTCACCAAGCGCCAAACGCAGTGCAAATTCAGGTACGCCAAATGTTATATTCAACTTGCCATTGACTCTTAAGATCATTCGGCAGAGTTCTTCATTGGTAACAGGTTCAGGGGCAACTCCGTTATAAATACCTTGCATTTCATTGTCAGTAAGAGCTTTTAAGAACACTCTGCATAAATCATCGATATGAATCCAGGAATAGAACTGCTGCCCATTACCAAAATAAGGTACAGCGTTTAAAACTGACCCACCTGCCATTTTGGGCAACGCCCCTCCTTTCATACTTAAAACAATTCCGATTCGAATAGTTACTTTTCTGAGGTTTTCAGAATGAATTTTTGCTATTGCATTTTCCCACTCCTTGACCGATTCGACTAAAAATCCATTTTTACCAGGAGAAGATTTTTCATTTAATACTTCATTTGGTCTGTTGCCATATATGCCAATAGCCGAAGCTGAAACATACACCGATGGAGTAATTTTTTTAGAATTAATCAGGTCTTCAAGTACTTTGTTGGCATCTACCCGACTTTGAATAATGTCCTTTTTTCTTGATTCTGTCCACCGCTCATCGGCTATACCTGTGCCAGCGAGATTAATGACTGCATCAACCCTTGGAAGTGTATCGGATTCAATATAATTTTTGGCAGGATCCCACAGTGTAAAAGGTAGTTTACTGTTTGGCTTTCTTGTTAACAAATGAACATGATAACCTTCTTTCAAAAGTAAGTCCGTTATCGCATTCCCAATTAATCCGGTTCCTCCTGCCAATAATATGTTTTTCATAATAAATTAAGTTTACTTTTAAAACAGTTAATATATAATCAACTGCCTGATTGATAAATCAACAAGTCTTTTTACTTTTATGTTTAAACAAAACTACCAACAATGATTCGGCTATTTAAACTGATCACCATTTTGATTCTCTTGGTAATGTATACAACTGCCTACTGCCAAGGTATTCCACGTAATTACATCTCTGCAAATGTTTCCTTTGATGCCGGGAAAAATACCAACTCTCAAAATTCTAATAAATCAAGTTCGACATCATTCAATCTCTACACAAATATCAATTGGGCTGTGGCTTTAAAAAATAATTGGATGATTGGGTTTACTGTCGGGAATGCACTCAATACCCAAAATGATGAAAATACCAATAATAATATGACCATTTCAGTAAGATCAACAAGTTCAAGCTATTCATTTGGTCCTCTTGCCAGAAAATACTTTTGGATAAATGGATCGTGGAGCATGTTTTCAGAAGGGCAATTACTTGCAGGATTTGGAAATTCAATCATTAAGCAAGATGGTTTGTTATTATCAAAACTCAGCGACAAGCAATTTGAAGTAGAATTAAACGCAGGTATAAATTTTAGTCTTAATAACTCATGGCGTCTTGAACTTGTACCGGTTTCATTGAGGTACATTTATAAACAAACACCAAAAAATGAATATAATGATGTTCTCAGAACTGAGAGTAGATTCTATTTTAACTCCTTTTTAAATGGTTTAAACCTTGGGGTAGTATACACTTACTGAAACAGTAATTGGCAACCAAGTTCTCAGAAAAGGCTGTCTGCAGGGAAAATTTTAAAGAATACATTTGTGTTATATAAACCATCCATAAAATGGTTTTTAATAAAGAAAGCCCGGCAAGTCATATGACCTACCGGGCTTCAAATATTTTTGGGAATATAACTAGTTGCTTATTCCTCTTACGAGCAATGCGACTTCGTTTCTTAAAACTTCAATAAAACCACTTTCTATTTCAAAAGATTCGGTCTGCCCGTCATCTTTTATGATTCGGACCTTACCCTTACCCAATGCTGAAAGTAAAGCAGCGTGGTTAGAAAGTATTTCAAACTGACCACTTACACCCGGAACTTTAACAGACTTTACGTT
Organism: Saprospiraceae bacterium; assembly: GCA_016787375.1. Lineage (GTDB taxonomy): Bacteria > Bacteroidota > Bacteroidia > Chitinophagales > Saprospiraceae > JAEUUM01. The sequence goes on along the minus strand of JAEUUM010000094.1, from coordinate 396 downwards.
GCCGTGAAAATATTCCGATTCGGGAGTTAAAACGATTAGATTAAGCATATCAATTTTTTATTAAAACCCTTAAGCAGCTGCTTCAGCCAATAATTTTTTACCTTTTTCAATAGCCTGGTCGATAGAACCTACAAGGTTGAAAGCGGCTTCAGGATATTCATCAACTTCACCATCCATGATCATGTTAAATCCTTTGATGGTTTCTTCAATCGGAACAAGAACTCCTTTCAATCCAGTAAATTGCTCAGCAACGTGGAATGGCTGAGAAAGGAATCTTTGAACACGTCTTGCTCTGTGTACAACTTGTTTGTCCTCTTCTGAAAGCTCCTCCATACCCAGAATGGCAATGATATCCTGAAGTTCATTGTATCTTTGAAGAATTCCTTTTACCCTTTG
>JAEUUM010000087.1 GCA_016787375.1 Saprospiraceae bacterium | reverse complement strand
ATAGCATGATTTTCAATTTTGAACTCCAAACTGATCGAAGATGCTTACATTTTCTTCAGATCCTGACATTCGTTAGGATCGTCTCTTTAGATCCTGACATTCGTTAGAATCGTCTCTTTAGATCCTGACATTCGTTAGAATCGTCAGGAAGGAAGGAATCGTCATTACCAACTGACCAAAACCTAATTGACTAAATGACCACCACACCGCCATACCAGTCATTACCAACTGATCGAAGATACCGACATTCATCGTCGGTACCAAAACCCAACTGACTAACTGACTAATATTTCACAACCATCTCCGTCTTAAACCCGGTCATCTGCACCCAGTACAAGCCATTCGCCAGAGGAGAAAGATCTACATTTATACTTTTTTCAGCTTCAATATTTTGCTTCAATATCAACCTTCCTGTTGCATCAAAAATTTTTAAAAGACCTTCTTCAGTATCGGCAAATCTTATTTCGAGTTTGTTTTGTACCGGATTTGGATAAAGTCTCCATGTCTTTTTTACAGGAGTCTGAACCCTTATAAAATTGGAATAAAATGAAATGTTGTCATGATCATGTTGTTTTAATCTATAGTAATTATCGCCTGGGAAGGGATCGGCATCAGAAAATGAATAATCGTGGCTGATATTGGTGGTTCCGTTTGCTAAAACCTCACCTATACTATACCATTCCAAACCATTAATACTCCGAAAAACTTCAAAAGATTCTGCATTTTTTTCACTAAATGTGGTCCAATGAAGTTTTACATTTTCATCAGCAAATCTTCCGGTAAAATAGGCAAGTTCAACTGGCAGACCTTGTTCATACATTAGTTTCACATTGTTTTGATTATACTCAAGGCTACAGCCGCTTCCACAAAATGCAGGAAAGGACACATTTGAGAATTGAGTATTTTTTCTGCAATCTGCACTTCCTCCACATGAAATAAATTCATAACTACCGTTTGGAAGGCTTCCTCCCAGATGGTCAATAATGAGGTCTCCCTGAAGCATCATTTCTCCTGAGATAATTAGTTTGTCAATGTTTACAATACCTCCGGTTTGTTCAATTTCAGTTACCAATATGTCATTTGTGTAATTGCCTGTAATGTTTAATGTCCCTGGGGAGTTGCCAGGAGAAATCGTTCCCATTTTAATGATGTTGGCTGTTGATATATCCAAAGTGCCATTCCCCTTAATTTGAGAATTATTAGTAAAATTTTTCTTAAATGCTATTCCACCTTCATTAATGTTGATAATACCATTGTTGATAACATTTGGTGAGAATTGTAAAATGCCATTACCAGTTTTTGAAATGGTGCCGTTGTTATTGAATATTGATAAATTATCTGAAGCCAGTGAAGAATTTGTATCAAAATTAAATATCATGGTTTTGCCATTAGGAATATTGACATTGCTTTCTTGTGAAATTGATATTTGAGCGTCGTTTATAATACCACCTTCATTGAAATTGAAGTTTGTGTTCTCTAGAGAAAAATTGCCATTCAAGGTAGCGTTCCCGACTGAAATGGATGCGATATTTTTATAACTTGCATTGTTTGAAAGAAAATTATTCTGTACGCTGAACTCATAATTTCCAACTATGGTGGATCCATTACTGATACTAAGGGACTTTATGGTCGTATTTTCGGATAACACCAGTTCTGACCCTAGATCAATTGTCACGTCATCATTGAAGTTTGGAATATCATTGCAATCCCAGTTTCCGGCATTATTCCAGTTAGGGGTGCCGCCTAAACCTGTCCATTTGCAGGGTCCAATATTTTCTATGGGTTCAATATTTTGAAGCTTTACTTCTTTTTCTGTGTAAATGAGACTGCATCCGCCCTGGCATTGTGGAGGAAATACTTTACTTGAAAATTCATTCATTCTGCAACCGGCACCCTGACATTCCATCAAAGTTCTGGTACCTGGTGGGACAGTTCCACCAAGCCATTTTAGTACAAAATCATCATCTACATTCATTTCCTCAGTAACATTGAGTTTGTCTAATTCTATTGTACCGCCTCCTGCATAGCCATTCCCACTGATTTCCATTTCAATTACTTCATTGTTGTACATGCCTTTGGTGGTCAACTCACCAATAGAGTTCCCAGGCGCCCATTTTCCGTAGCCACCAACAATGGTAGCAGTACTTATATCTATTGTTCCATAACCTTCAACTAAACCATCCAATATCAGCATATCTGATAAGGTTAATGTCGTTGCTGATTGAATATTTAAAACAGCATTGGTGGAAACAGTTGTCGGACATGCTATGGTAAAAGATCCGGTATTGTTTAGGGTACCTCCGTTAATGGTTAAAGACTTTATATCCGGAGAAATATCCAAATCACAGATTCCTGTGTTGATTATAACGTCGTCATCCGGACAAGGCACACCGTAAGGGGTCCATTCAGCATCTTGTGTCCAGGTTGAAGTATTTCCATTCCAGGTCTTTGTCACTCCAAATTTGACAAGTACATAATCAGATCCATAGATGACATTTGCACATGGATTTCCCGTAATTGCTGAAAATGTCCCTGTAACAGTACCCCCAGATTTGATGATGACATATTCACCAGCCGGTATAGAACCTGATGTGTAAATATCAAGTGATCCTCCAAGATTAACATCCCCTGTTACGTACAGGGAATCTTTATCTACAATTCCACCGGACTCTTCCATTTCTACCAACAATGATGAATTCGTGTAATCTCCATTGATAATTAAAGTTCCAGGTGAGTTTCCTGGTGCTACTGTTCCTTGATTATAAGTCAAGTCTGCTGAAAGTGTTCCTTTACCTTTTATTAAACCAATATTTGTTAAAAGTGAGTTGGCAATAACTAGGTTGAATCCATCTTTGCAGTTGATTGTCCCTGAACTTTCATTGATTACAGGATATGTGTTGAAATAACAATTTGAAAAGTTGTTAATAGCTCCTTGATTTGTGAGTGAGGTTCCAAAAGGTTCATCAGAATAGATATTCAATATTCCCCCGGGACTTCCACTACAATCACAGTCAGCCCGCAAGTTTTTATCTGGTGCAGCACCAATTGAGACAGATGGTTCATTTAGGAATGCGCCTCCGCCTCCGCCTAATGATCCTTCATTTACATTGACAATTCCGCTGTTACTAAAATCTGAGGTAAACCCATGTGAACCACTTCCAAACAAATTAAATGTACTTCCACAGTTTTTAATACCAACCGAATTTGTAAATTGAAATGAATCATACCAATTTACAACATTGGCTTGGCCGGAAAAAACAATGCCCTGATCTCCATTGATTCCGCTTGAAGCCAGATTTATTACAGACACTTCCATTGTCCAGCAATAGCTGCCACTAATGGAATTATTTGCATCAAAATTGATGGTGCCACTACCGTTAATAGCGTTATTTTGAACATGCATTGAATATGTTCCCCCCAACATATTGAATATTCCGTCAACAAAAATATTATTATAATTCTC
>JAEUUM010000040.1 GCA_016787375.1 Saprospiraceae bacterium | reverse complement strand
GAAAATAATTGTTCTCCCCACCTATCATAAATTTGGAATTTCCTCACCTTGGAAATATCAGATCCTAAATTAAGCTCCACATAGTCATTTATTCCATCATCATTTGGGCTAAATACATTTGGCACAAAGAATCTAACTTCTTTTTTGACATTAACGATGATATCTGCAAAATAAAAGCATCCAGAATTCGTGAGTACTTCGACAAAATATTTTGTGGGCTTAAAGGGTTTAACAAAAGGATACAAACAAGTATCACAATTCAAATACCCCTCCCCTTTCCATGAAATACTTTGAATTTCAGAAATGGGGAAATTAAACATTGGTTCCAATTTCAAGCTGTCCCCAAAATCAATTATTGTATCGTTCCCCAAACTCAAACCTAAATTATTGGGAGAAAAAATTTCAATCAAAGTATCTTTCGTACAACCGGCAGCATCTTCTATTTGTACATTGTATTTGCCGGGTAGTAAATTTTGAAACTGGCTGCTGCCTTGATACAGGCCGTTATTTATACTATAAAAATACGGAGGATTACCTTGAGTCACACCTACAGAAATCGAACCGGTTGAATTTATTTTGCATGAAGGCTGAATGATTGAATAACCAGCTGATATTTCCTGGTCAGGGTTGCCGGTGATCAATACCTCATCAAAATCAGTACATCCGTTATTTAAATCGGTTACTACCAATTGATACAAACCTGGATTACTCGTTTGAGGGTTTGGTAATTTGTTATCAATTAAATTACTACTCCAGTTGAAATCGATGTTCTGTAGTCCTCCATTTTGCGGCCCTCCAAGTGTCACAATTGATTTACCACAACCCAAAGATTGGTCCTCCCCTGCATCCGCCATAGGACTCTTTAATATCAAAACTTTAATAGCAACTTCTTCATCAATGCAGGGAATTTGGTTCATTTGGATGTACTTCAAAGTAAAATCTCCTGCTGTTATCGTATTAATTGAAAGTGTATTGCTGTTCGAATTAAAACTTGATGTAAAAGGTAAAATTGACCAAGTCCCTCCTGAATCTTCACCAGATATTAAATCAAAAAGGTTTAATATTGTATCAGAACCTTCGCAAAAGCTTAAGTCAGACAATTTAATTCCGGCTGATTTCATTTCAGAAACATCAAAATAAACAATGGTATCGACGGCACAGCCAACCGGAGGCTGTACCTGAAGGGTAGCAAGTAAAGAATACTTCCCCGGAATAATTCCTTTAGTCTGCAGAATGCTATTTTGCAAAATTGAAATGCTTTGTCCATTTGGAACATTCACCAAAGAAGTCCCCACACCTATTGAAACAAAGGCACTTAAGTCGATACTTTGAACATCATTGCATATACTTGGAATATTTGCTGAGATGATTGGCGGACATTCACAATTGACAACATCAATTGTAACATCATAGGTTTTAGGATTACAAGGTACTAAAGCCGAAGTCTCATACCTGAAAATATATTTACCTGGCACAACTCCATCAAAATCAAGCACAGGTAGTGTGCCACTTGCACCGGATCCTGTAATCTCAGACCAAGATCCACTTAAATCGCCGGAAACTATCAAGGTATTAAAATCAAATGAGGTTAGCTGTCCTGATGAATTCCCATTGCATATACTTGCAGTTTGTATTAAGTTGGCAAACGGAGCAGGTACGACCTCAATGGTTTGAGTAGAAGATACCGGGCAACCAATTGGAGGTGTGTTCAACAATGTAAACTGAACAAGGTAATTACCTGCATCAGCATTTACACCATTAAAGATGTTCAGTGATACATTTGCCGGATTTGACCCGGGCGGTTGCATAATAATTGCCCATGTCCCGGGCTCGTTTGTCACCTTGTAATCATCAAGATTTACAGACAAATTATCAGTGCAAAACTTTCCTGGTTTAGTTGTTGCTACACTTGGACAAACGCAGTCTTCAACTATTATCCTTACAATATACTCAGTTTCGTTGCAGGGTGACGAACCAGAATTGGTGGTATATTTAAAATAATAATCACCAGCAGAAATACCATTGAAATCTAGTATTGGCAATGTTCCTGATGCCCCAGATGGAATAACTTCCAGCCAGGTACCGGTAACATCACCACCTTTTAACATTTTGCTTAAATCAAGAATACTTGTATTCCCATTTTGATTGTTATTACAAACCATTGCAATGGTATCAATTAGTGTAAATGGTTTTTTTATTAAGTTAATATTGGTGTTGAATTCACTTTGGCATCCTTGAGTCGGATTGGTTAGAATAAACTTTAAACCGTACAAACCAGGGTCACTGTTAAAAATAACAAAGCTATTCATGTTAATGGAAGCGGGATTTGAGCCTGCTGGGTAAGAGCTTATTTGCCATGTTCCTGTTTGACCGGTGACCACAAGATTGTCCAATTGGACCGTACCATTCTCATTACAAATTGAAGTGGACAGGATATTAACGTTAGGGCATGAACAGTCTTTAACAATTACATCTATTGTATCAACCATTTCATTGCATGGATATTCGGCACTGTTAGTGCTATACTTAAATTTGTAAGTTCCAGGGGTGATATCTTTAAAATCAAGTAAAGGGAAGAAACCGACTGCACCTGAGTTATCTAAATCCGTCCATTTTCCTGACTTATCTATTGATAAAATCAAGTTATTCAAATCAACTACAGTGGTTGAGCCCATCTCATCTGAATTACATACAGTTATATCAGGCATCAATTGTAACAATGGAGGTGACATAATTTCAAAACTCAGATCTACGTATGACGCACACCCATTTGGTGGTGGTTGAATGAGTGTAAATCTGATTGTATAATTTCCTGGAATACTTCCGTTCCCTTGAAATGAATTCCCAATTATGGTTGCTGTGGATCCAAATGGTGCATTTAATAATGACCAATTTCCTGACTCACTCGTAATGAGTAATGAATCAAGGTTAAAATTTGCATTGTTATTGCACAAATCACCCGGAGTAAGAGTTGCTAAACTAGGGCATTCACAGTCTTCAACAATAATGTTTACGATATAAAAAGTGTCAGCGCATGGTGGTACGGCCGATTGTGTAAAATAAACGAAGTCATAAGTACCGGGAGGTACCCCGGAGAAATCGAGAGTAGGAAACGAACCGGTGGCACCTGAGAGATCAGAATCAATCCAAAAACCGGTGGCATCGCCGGAAACGATTAATGAATCGAATTTTATTTTGGTATTGTTTCCATTTAAATTGGAGTTGCAGATATTAACATAGCTTTTAACAGAAGCATTAGGCTTTTTATTTACGAAAATATTAATCGGCAAAATATCCTCACAAATGCCGGCCTTAAAATACGCGTAGAAAACAGATGATACTGAAGGCTGTACCAGAGGTAGAATTTGGTTTAAAATGGTAGGTGGTGTAGCTGAATGATATGTAATTGTCCCGGATATATCGTGAATTTCCTTAATATTCAGTTTTGACAAATCACGATCTTCTCCAAAACACAAGAACTGATCTGGAACATTACTCAATTCGGGAGGAATAAGATTTTTTATTACATCAATTTTTATAGCATCCTGGCAGGTTTTTCCTGATTGGAATGTATATTTTCCAGTTAACGTATAGGTACCGGGATCCTGAACTGTTAAATCGAGATTGCTATTATTCCCAATTATTTTACCTCCATTTGATGCCGTCCATGAATACTTTATTGACGAATTAAATCCATTAGAATCCGATCCATCTAGTAAAACTTGAGAATTAGTACAATTCAATGTATCAGGAGGTAATATATCTAAATTGAAATCAATGACAGTAAGTTTTAGTGTAACAAGGCTATCACAACCTGTAAATGATTTAAATACTTTTGTATAAACACCGGTTTTATTTAAGAAATCTGTGCCTAAAATGGTAAACTCACCTTTACAAATTGTATCGAGTATGGTGGAAAATTTGGGTAATGCAGG
>JAEUUM010000031.1 GCA_016787375.1 Saprospiraceae bacterium | reverse complement strand
TTAGGCATAAAAGAGTTATATTTTGCTGCGACAACAAAACTGCCAGATGTAAACGAGAAATATTTTGACATAGAATGGTACAAAGCGAATATTCAACAACCATTAAGGCAAGTAATAGTTAGAACTTCTTTGGTTGATACTGTATCTCATGGGAGGTGTGCAATCGAAGATAGCAAGGGAGCATATGTTGATTTTCCGCACCACGATACAAAGAAGGTACGGGAGAGGTTATGGACATTGGGAAATAAATTGAACGGTTCAACCTTGATGCTACCAGAAAAATCTTCCGTTGATTTTTGGGACGAAATTATTTGGGATAAGAAATACTACTTGGATTTAGAACAGTATGCAAAATTCTTTATGCAATGGAGTAAGAATGTTGCAGACTTTGGTGCAGTCACGGGCGAAAACCAGAATGCCTTTGAATGGCTAAATGAGTTTTACAATTTGATAATTGATGAAGAAAAATCTGAACTATTTAACCAGTTTGAACTTGTCCCTAATCAAAATGGAAATTTTAAGAAAGTCAACGAACGCACAAATTATAAGATAACCAACATTCTATTTAATGATGAAATTAAAGACGAAACGCTTTTAGAGATTTTACAACTTCTTGGAAATGATTGGAAAGAGTATTTAATTCATTCAGAAGTTAAAACTGTTTTGACGAATGCAGTTTTGAAAAAACAGGATATTGCCTCAACAATATCCAAAACTTTTAGCGATTACAAAGGTGATTGGAGCGCAAATGCAGTCAAGGCTATAATTCTATTGACCGAATGGTTTGAATATAATTCAGAACTGGGGAAAGAATTATTTCCAGATTTATATAGGCGAAGAGCAGAGTTGTTTATGAATACAATAGAGGATAAAGAAAGCCTGTATCAAGTTATGAAAAGCAAAACACCGCTTGCAACACTATCTGAAATTGCGTTAGCCATTGAGAACGACCCTGAAATTTTGAATATTATCGCCAAAAGGCAACAAGAAATGATAGAAGAAAAAGAGAGAAATGAAATAGGAGAAGCCGTTGAGAGTATTTTAGCAGAAGTATTAAGAGATAGCGGATTTACGGTTCAGAAAACTCATGTTGGGCGAGATTTGATAATCTCGCTTAACGGAAGATTTAGTTATGACGTTGAAGTAAAATCAACAAACACAGGAGGATTTGTTTCGATGACACCTACACAAGCACAGACTGCGGTTGATAAGCAAAATAATTACGCACTTTGCGTTGTGCATAAGAATGGGCAGCATTTGACAAAGGAATACGTCAGAGCAAATGCGAAGTTTGTTGTCAATATTGGAGCATTAGTTGCAGCCAAAGTAAGTTCGATGAATAGTTTTAACAGTAATCAATGGCAGTTATTCAGTAGCAACGAGGATATAGGTTTACTACTTGAAAATTCGCTAAACTACAAGTACAAAATAAACCAAAATGTTTGGTTGCGAGGAGTTGATATAGAAGCATTTGTCCAACTAATCAAAAAATAAATGAAATACCCCCTCAGTATTAAAATGAAAATGAAGATGAAAAAAGCCGAGAACAACGCATCTACGCCAACCGCCGCCAAAGCCCAACCCGCAAAGCCAACGCAGGCGGCGGTATGCGTAGATGCAACCGTTATGCCCAATGCTATGACGACCGTGCAACAGACGAACATTGTAGCTTGACATCAAACTTTTGTGTAAAACTTGACGACCAAACAGGACAGATTTAGACCTTAAAAATATTAACTTAGCGACATCCATTGTTAAGACAAGAATGAAGAAAAAATTAACGATAAAAACATTAATAAAAGAAGCCCAAATTTTCTGTGCTGAACAATCCAAGTTTCAGCATAAAGAACTGTTTGGAGTAACGGACGGCAAAGCCGTTGGGACACTTATTGAACAGAAATTTCAAAAGCACTTAAACGACAAATACGAAGTTACAATTGGTTCCTCTGCAAGTGGTGTTGACCTGCCTTCTGACGACATTTTGACTGACATCAAAGTGACTTCGATAAAACAGCCCCAATCATCTTGCCCTTTCAAAGACGCTAAACAAAAGGTTTTCGGACTTGGTTACAACTTGCTTGTTTTTGTTTACGACAAGGCTGACGACCCGAAAAGTAAAACTGCAACTTTGAATTTTGTAAGTTGTTCATTTGTTGCAAAAGAGAGAACGGCTGACTATACAACAACTTACCGTTTAAGAGAAATGGTTAAGGATAAAGCTAATGAAGCCGACATCATTGCTTACTTGCAAGACAAAAATATTCCAGCAGATGAAATAACACTATCGAAATTAGCAGAACAAATCTTAAAAACTCCACCTGAACAGGGTTACTTGACTATTTCAAATGCTTTACAATGGAGATTACAATATCAACGAATTGTAACTCTTACAGATGAAGTAAAAGGAATAACCAAAATTGTAAGCTATAACAAACCTCAATGATGAAAGTATTTGAAGCAAATATTACTCATCAAGTTTCAGATTTCTTAAATGACAATCTGAAAAAGATTACATCCTTTGAAAAGGCAAATCAAAAAATGTATGATGCCTTCGGCATCATACATTTTTTTGATAATAATGAAGAATTGGAAACGCTTAAAGAAGTTCTTTCAATTACTAATAATATTGTTGAAGAACCCGACAGAGCAGAATATGGTGACTTTCAAACCAATTCAGATTTGGCGAATAAAGTTACGTTACACTTATCTTCAAAAACCATTTCGCCAGAAGTTGTAATTGAGCCAACCTGTGGAAAGGGAAATTTTATTATTGCCTCATTACGCAACTTTAAAAGCATCAAAAATATTTTCGGTGTTGAAATTTACAAACCTTACGTTTGGGAAACCAAATTCAACATTGCAGATTTTTTCCTTTCTAATCCAAATTCAAACAAACCAGAAATTTCAATAGTTCATTGCAATGTTTTTGATTTCGATTTTAAAGAAATAGCTAAGAAACATTCAACGAACGATATTTTAGTTATCGGTAATCCACCT
>JAEUUM010000010.1 GCA_016787375.1 Saprospiraceae bacterium | reverse complement strand
TCCAAAATTGATTGTCTGAGATTAAAAATTTTACATTATGAAAAATCCGTTACATAATGAATTGACCCCATTATATGCCCCATCAACAGGGGTTTTGGACACCCTAAGCTTAATAACTTCTAAACATTCAGTCAATAGTGGTTTCTCAGGTACTTTGCTTGAGCTTTTTGGCAATAATGCTGATTATATGGTGATAAACAATAATGCTTGTGGTGACGACAATAGAAATGAACCACGTGAATCAAATCCATACAAAAACGAACAAACTGAAAGCATTTACGGATACCCCAACCCAACATCCGGTATTTTTACCATACAGATCAACAATTCGGAAGTGTCTTACAACATTTTAGAGATAAATTCTGCCTCAGGAAAAATTCTTACAAAATATGACATTAAGGGAAAGAATACAATCGAAATAAATACCAGCGAGTTCCGCAATGGCTTGTATATCTGTAAAATAAAAAATTCAATTACTGGTAGGACTATTGTTATTAAAATGATTATTCAACACTAAAATAACAATCATGATAAAAATATTGACATTATATTGCATAATGCTTAACCTAGTCTTATTTGCTCAGCAGACGAAAAGTTTAGTTTATTCCAATCCTTTAATAGGAGGGAACGAATCTGTATGGATGTTAGCACGGAGTAAAGAAGGGTTTTTGGTATGTGCCCCCGGTATTTGCCTACCTAGTACAGTTGGGTGTACCTCAATGCGTAATTATTCAAAAACAAATGATTTGTTATGGGAAAAATTCTTTGATACTATTGGGCCAGGAAGCTTTGATGGAATAAAATTTGAAGATCAAATAACCTACTTGACATTATGGAATAAAACTCAAGATAAGGATCAAGATTTTTTGTATAAGCTTGATTCAATAGGAAATGTTATCAAAATTGTCCAAATAGATGAAGATACTGTTGTAAATCTGAATAAAATTGTTAAAAATATTAATATTATAAGAGATACCATTGTCCTGACGCATGCCAAATGGATATCACCCGGCCCTGATTCAGTCTTTTTTTTGTTTTATGACAAGGATCTGAATCCGCTTAGGCGCCTTGCCTTAACCGAGAACAGGAAATGGGATATCGCATTGGGCATACATGGCACTCTGGACGGTAACTTTATTTATTCAAAGCACTTCAAATCAGAGACAGATTTTTATGATGACAGCATAGGGGTGTATAAATTACGGCCCGATGGCAGTACTGTTTGGAAATACAAACAAGGAATAAGTTTTAACAATACACCTTTTAGAGATTTTTTGGTTATAAATTCTGATAGCACAAGCTCATTTTTTACAAACATTGAGAAAAATTTTAACGACAAAATGAAGTTTCCAAATTTTCCCATCATAACCAAATTGTCAAATGATGGAGATACCATTTGGGTATGCCGGTTAATCAATAAAGACTATAAAGTTATCTATAAAATGGAAGGTGACGGCAAAGATGAATTTATCTCTGTAGGGTTTTACAAGTATGTTTTTCTAAAACCTGACGACCCAAAAACCGGTCAATACTTCGGCTGGATAAGCAAGCTAGACAAGGACGGCAAACTAAAATGGAGTCGCAATTATACCGATGATCAATATGGCAAGGCAAATTGTTATTTGTATGATGTTACAACATTAGATAATGGTGACATCATAGCTGCAGGTGAACTCGATCAAAAACAAATCAACCCTCCC
>JAEUUM010000614.1 GCA_016787375.1 Saprospiraceae bacterium | reverse complement strand
AAGACACCGCGCTCAGGGATGAAGGTTGCACCTGAAAATCCAGATTTTACACCATTTATTGACAAGAGATTGAAATAACAAATTTCTATTTCCGGGATCCTCTTGTTGTTTATGTAAGTAATAAAGTCATGAATTTTCATTGTAAAGATTGCATTTTCTATATCACCATGCCCTCTTTGCAGAAAATAAAATAAGGAATCATCGGCCGCCAATCCTTCAAGATTGAGATCCGTATTTTTACCTAAATTTAATTTTAATCTGAAATGTGAATAGAGATCTGTCAAATCAATTCGGATGGGATTCTGTTGGCCTTGCGTAAACAGGAAACCATTTTCTCTAAGATTAGGTTTGGACCCAGATCCTGCCGCAAGCATGTATTGTTTGCTACGATAATTGAATGTTGACAACATTTCAATATCAGATTTATTTCGTTTCGATATTCGCTGAGAATTTGCATTTTCAAAAAGCGGCACATTGGCTTTGAGATCAAATTGATCATCCAAAACGTATAAGACATTCACGTCGTCACCTGCTATGTACCAATTACCTTCAAAAAACTCAATACCAGAACCGGCAGATACATCAGATAAAAAGGAGGATTTTGTAATTTTGGCTGTGAGAGAATTTGCATTCATAACGGTGGTGCTTGCGAGATATCGTCAGTTCAAAAACTGCCATTGCAGACCAATCCTAAATTTGGCTTCCGGAAGTGGATATAATGGAGTAAAATATTGAATGCCACTTTTTAGCCATTTTGTTACATTCTCCATTTTAGCAAAACCTTGAAAATTTGCCACAGTAAAACCAACATAAACATCCGCCAACCATTGTTCTGGCAATAAAACTTTGTCCTGAATATAAAACTGACCACTTGCCGGCATGTAATTATCAGCGTAATATCTGCTAATATATCTTAAATCAATGCCAGGTCGTAAGTATAAATTATTCTTAAAAATCTTGCCTTCAAAGTACAAACTGTGCCGGGTAACCCAATCTGGATACCGAATTATATCGGTAGATTTTGTTTGGAAATGAATTTGATTTTTGAAGTGAATTTTCCACACTTTCAAGGCGTGGTCTATACCAATTTGATTGATTGTAAATGTATTATCTAGTTGTTGCACCAAGGCTTGCTGGTCAAAATAAATATACTTATCCAAAACGAACTGTCTGGCATAGATATTTAGATTCAAAGGTTTTACGCCGAGCCCTGCATAGAGTGCGAATTCAGTTGTTTTGTCTGGAGTTTCGCTCCAAACAGAAATTTTCGATATATTAAAACTGAAATTCATGGCTGTCCCCGGATATTTTTGCAAAATCATTCTTGCCGATAGTGTTGCCCAGTTTCCCAAATCACCTGAAACTTCACCGCTTAATCTAAAATTATTTTTGTTGTCAAGAAAGCCGTATTGTCCTTGTGCGAGAATTTTGAAAACACCGAGTGAACCAGTTAATGTGCCATGTAGCCAGAGTTCGTTCCAATTATAACCTGAACTATCATAAGTGATTTCAAATCGATTGTAACTGACGCCGGGCTCCAGTATAAAACTTCTTTTATTTGAATCAAACCCTGTCTGAACACCAAAATAATTTGAGATGCCGATTGATTTTGCATAATATCTCAGGCCTTTGATATATGTATTAAAAGGACCATAAAATTCGTCATTTTGATTTTG
>JAEUUM010000541.1 GCA_016787375.1 Saprospiraceae bacterium | reverse complement strand
AATTATCAGGTAACTGTTACAGATTCTAAAGGCTGTTCGGGAATGGCTACTATAAATGTTGTGGAATCAGCAGGATTTCCGGTTGGCATCTCACCTCCAAATCCAAGCTTTTGTGCAGGAAGTTCCGTTGATTTGACTGCTACTGCAAATGGAGGGAACGGCACTTATTCATATACATGGTCAACTCCTTCAGGTACTCAAACAGGCCAAACAATAAAAGCCGGGATAGTTGGGACTTACCAAGTCACCGTTACTGACAGCAATGGCTGTAGTGGCATTGCTCAGATTGTGGTTATTGAGAGTGCTACCATACCTGTTAATATTTTGCCTGCTGCACCCAGTTTTTGTCCGGGTGAGTCTGTTGATTTAACAGTAAATGCATCGGGTACAATTATTTCATACAACTGGACTACACCTAAAGGTGCAAATACAGGTTCTACACTCAAAGCCGACATGGCAGGAGTATATAGTGTTACTGTAACGGATGCCGGTGGATGTACAGGAACATCTTCTATAAATGTTTCAGAGAATCCGGCAAAAATTGTAGGTATTGCTCCAATTAACCCGAGTTTTTGTATTGGGGGCACCGTAATCTTAACCGCAAATACAACCGGAACAAATCTCTCATTTTCATGGAATACACCATCTGGGAACCAAACAGGAAATCCTATCACTGCAAATGTGGCGGGGATCTATTCTGTTACGGTAACGGAAGTAGGCGCTTGCTCCGGTAGCATCAATGTTCAGGTTGATGAGGTACAAGCTTTGACAGTAGAAATCAACCCCAAGCCAGCAAGTTTTTGCACCAATGGCTCAGTAACCTTGACTGCAAATGCTTTAAATGGCGTTGCACCGTTTACTTATTCTTGGTCAACTCCGATAGGTACTGGAACAAATATGACATTCAAAGCATCACAGGTTGGTGATTACAGCGTTACAATTACCGACAGCAAAGGTTGTACCGGGACTACACTTATACCTGTGACCCAATCCAATAGTCTAATTATAATTTTCGATCCAATTCCACCTGGCTTTTGCCCCGGTAAAACAATCGACCTAAGCACAAAACCATTGGGTGGTCAATCTCCATATTCATACAAATGGAATTCTCCTCTTGGAGTATCAACCAATGCAATCATCAATACGGGCACTGCCGGCAATTATCAAGTCACTGTGACTGATAGTAATGGCTGTTCGGGTTTGGGCGAGGTAATTGTTGAAGAATTTAATGCGCCAAACATTGACTTGCCTGCGGCCCCTGGATTTTGTCTCGGAAAGGATATTCCGTTAGATGCCACAATAACAGATATTTCACCACCTTACTTGTACAATTGGGTAACACCTTCAGGCAATTTTTCAACGAAAGGAATTACTGCCAGTGTTTCAGGGGTTTACAATTTAACTGTAACAAATGCTAAGTCGTGTTCAACTTCAAAAAGCCTTAATGTAACCCAGTGGCCATCTCCAATTGCAGAGATTTTACCCGACCCTGTATTGTTTTGCAAGAATAGTTCTGCTACTGTTTCAGCCAACCCTTCAGGAGGTACAGCCCCCTATAGTTTTCTTTGGACTGGTCCTTCATTAAACGCCACAACCAACAGCATACAAGTTGTAACTGCAGGAATATACACCCTTTTAGTAACAGATATTCACGCGTGTACTGCAGATTATTCGTTTCCCGCAGCTGAACAAAATGGACTTTCTGTGACATTAACAACAGACCCACCAGTTCTCTGTGGGATACCTCAGTTCATGGTATTATCATCAGTAAATGGAGGCAATCAACCATATTCTTATAACTGGGATACGCCTTCAGGTATTCAAACAACAAATGCAGCATTGGGTAGTCTGTCTGGATTATATTCTGTTACAGTTACAGACAAAGAAGGATGTACAGGTGAAGCGAAACTAATTGTTACCAACTCTCCAATCAACATCGATGTCACTAGCAATGATCCATCTTGTAAAAATGCTATTGGGGGGTCTATTAATCTGGTATTCCCAAGTAATGTTGAGTTTCCTGTTTCCATCAAGTTAAACAATGATAACCCGATTCAAAACAATTTTCCACTTTTTGAAATAAAAGGGCTTGGAGCCGGAACCTATGAATTAACTATTACCGACTCAAATGGATGCTCCCAATCCAATACAGTTACATTAAATCCACTTCCTGAATTGAACCTGAATGTAGGTCAAGATGTCACCATTTATGCAGGAGAAACACACACCATAAATCCGATTGCTAACTTCAACATTGACAGCATTATTTGGGACAACAAACAAAGCCTTGTCTGCGAGCCTTTATGCTTGAGTCCGGTTGCCGGCCCGACAACTACAACCACCTATAAAGCTGTTGCATTTGACGAAAATGGATGTTCTGCCACCGATGAAATAACCATAAATGTACTTGAAAAAACGAGTGTTTACGTACCAAACACCTTTAGTCCGGATGGAAACGGGATTAATGATAAGTGGGTTATTTTTGCTGATAATACAGTTAAGCAGATCAAAACGCTCTACATATACGATCGCTGGGGAGAGTCCATTCTTCAACAAGAGAATTTTCCACCAAATGATTACGATTATGGATGGAATGGGAAATTCAGGAATAAACCTATGGATGCAGGAGTCTTTGTGTATTACTTTGTAGTAGAGTTTGAAAATGGAAAAACAAAAGTATTTAAGGGGGATATAACTATTTTAGGAAAAAAATAATGGATAATTATCTAGAAATTAACCGAAAGCTTTGGAACGACAAAGTAGCCATACATGTTGATTCCGAATTTTATAACCAAAAAGATTTTATGGTTGGCAAAACCAGTTTGAAGACCATAGAGCTTGATCTTTTGGGAGAAATAACTGGAAAAGATATAATTCATTTACAATGTCATTTCGGACAGGACACCCTATCAATGGCAAGAATGGGAGCAAATGTCATCGGGATTGACTTCTCAGAAAAAGCCATTGAGGTTGCAAAAAACCTTAACAAGGAACTGGGGTTGAATGCGAAATTTATTTGTAGTGATGTTTATGAAACCGATAAACATGTTAATCAGCAATTTGATA
Source organism: Saprospiraceae bacterium (assembly GCA_016787375.1). Taxonomy (GTDB): domain Bacteria; phylum Bacteroidota; class Bacteroidia; order Chitinophagales; family Saprospiraceae; genus JAEUUM01. The sequence goes on along the minus strand of JAEUUM010000541.1, from coordinate 1,990 downwards.
TTGTGTTTACTACATACGGTACGATAGGCTGGTTACCAGATCTTAAACCATGGGCAAAGTTAATAAGCAAACTGCTTAAACCAGGTGGGCGCCTTGTTTTCGTTGAGTTTCATCCGGTGGTATGGACATTAGATGAAAATTTTGATCACATTAAATATTTTTATTTTAACGTAGAAGAAATTAAGGAAATTGAAGAAGGAACTTATGCAGATCGGTATGTTTCAATTAAAAATGAAAGCATCAGCTGGAATCACTCTTTAACAGAAGTGCTTCAGAATTTGATTGATGAAAATTTAAAAATAACCAAATTTCAAGAATTTGATTATTCGCCTTATACTTGTTTTAACCGACTTGTAAAAACCGGGGAAGATAAATACCAAGTTGAAGGACTTGAAGGCAAAATACCCATGGTCTATGCTGTTGAAGCTATTAAACTTGAGTAAAACTCAGAAACAGATTAGCAAACTATCTGAATTTAATTTTGAAGTTTTTCACCAAAACTAAGGTCTCCGGCGTCACCAAGACCAGGTACAATATAAGATTTTGCTGTAAGCTCTTCGTCTATGTCACCAAGCCATAAATGAGCACTTGGCAGATACCTGTGTACATGATCAACCCCCTCCCTTGCAGCAATAGCTGAAACAATGTGTATCGATTTAGGTTTACCGTAGCGTGTCAACTCCTTTAATGTCTTAGCTATTGACTGGCCTGTTGCGAGCATTGGGTCCGTAATAATAAGAACCGAATTATTTAAATCCGGGCAAGTAATGTATTGTAAGTTGATCTCAAACGAACCATCTTTATGATGTTTTCTGTAAGCAGAAATAAACGCATTTCCTGCAAAGTCAAAATAATTTAACATACCCTGATGCATTGGAAGACCAGCGCGTAAAATAGTGGCCAAAACAATATTCTTTTCAGATTTTTTAACAGTTGCAGTTCCTAGTGGAGTTATAACCTCGGTTTCATTGAAGTCGAGTGTTTTACTTATTTCATAGGCGAAAATCTCGCCAAGTCTCTCAAGATTCCTACGAAATCTGAGACCATCTTTTTGCAATTCCACATCCCTAAGTTCTGCAAGAAAGTTATTTGCAATTGAATTGGTTTCTGCCAACACCCTAACCATAAGCTATTAATTTATCCAAATTTAAAAATTACTCAGCAAAATTTGTACCTAAGTTGTTTATTAAAAAGGCGATTAGTTCTTTTTTCCAGTCTCCCCATCCTTCTGAGTCCAGAAACGAGCTATTATGCCATAAAATTCCAAAATCACCACCATACTTTTTTACTTCATTAAACATCATAGTCAGTTGCCCAAAGGCCTGTTCAGGAGTCATTTTTAGGTAATCCCTCATGGTAACATCCATTGCGATGAATGGATGAATCCAAAGCTCAGTTTTGTCATTCTTTTCAAAATCAAACCAGCGATAAGGGTGGGAAGTTCCGGATCTAAATCCAATTGCGTCAGCAAAACCCATTGTGTTTTCATCTCTGATTCCAGACTTTATCAGGAATTTGTAAGTATCCGGTAAATGTAATAATAAAAAGTGTTGTCGGCTAGAGAAAGTGGTTTTAACGGTTATTTGATTGAGTCTTTTTATCTCTTTTTCCAAGTTTGTCAAGTTGTTGAATGCCTTGGAAGATGGGTGGATCCCAGTTTGAAACTTGCTTGATATTTGTTTTATAAGTTTTCTAAAGGCATGATTATTATATGGAATATTTATGTCCAATTTGTTGTAATCACCCAACAAGATAAAAAATTCAATTTTTACGAGTTCAGCCAGTTTATAAATTTCATGAAAAGTATCATATGGATCAGCTTTAAAGCCTGTCAAAACGCACAAGCGCTCGGCAATTGATTTAAAGTCAAGCATTAAGAGATTTTTGATGGTTCCACCAAAATTCCTTAACCAGCCCTTATTTTTATATTTCCAGGCGTGGTCAATGTCAAAGCTCAACCTGATTTCGGTTGGTTTTGCGCCAAATTGAA
>JAEUUM010000578.1 GCA_016787375.1 Saprospiraceae bacterium | reverse complement strand
TGCACTATCACTTTTAACAACCTCTGAATTTCTGAAGAAACTGACACACTTGGATGCGAAATCATATATCGTTTTAATTATTTAAAAATGAATCAATACTAAAATAATTGGCAAAATATAAACCAATAGAGGAATAAGCAATTCCGCTCATTCCGGCAATTTTCTTAACCAGTACACAAGTCCAACAAAAGCAAGATTAAATGCTTATACAATCGCAAAGTACGTGAAATTATATATTATTCCCAAAATCAAAGTCATGAATAAGTGTTTGGGAAAAAATTATTTTGATTTGATTAACTTTACCTCAGTTTTATTGATCTTTGACGAATGTTGCATTGGTTTGGTCGACAAAGCAGAACTTGTGACTCCAAAAAACTATTATATGCATATTCCTAAAATGGTACTTATATGGATATTTTAAAGAATCTTAAATCTATTTTCATTGTTCAGGATCCCGTTGCACCTGATAACACTCAGACTGAAACAACTGCTTCAAATGAAACAGAACGAAATATAGATTCTACCACTGTGACAGCGTCTGAATCAAAGCCAGCCTCATCACAAACCACAAAAGTTGAGGCAAAAGTTGAAGAAAAATTCCTGAACGTTTTGTACAATGCAATCCAACAACACGGAAAAGAAGGGTTTGATTACCTCGAATATAAACAATCTCTTACTTCACTTGCCAAATTATCAATGGATGAGAAAACGCGTTTCCAGTCAGCCTTTGCGGTTGCACAGACCATGGGTGCAACTCCGAACTCACTCACAGATGCCGCAAAATATTACCTGGACGTTTTAGCCAAAGAGGAAAAGACATTTGAAGAAACCCTCAAATCTCAAATGCAAAAGCAAATTGGTGATAAACAGACAGAAGTAGAGAAAATAAAGGCTAATATTTCAGAGAAAACAAAGCAAATAACACTACTTACTAAAGAAATTGAAGCCCACCAAAAGCAATTGCTTGACATGGAACAACAAATCAATGAGGCTTCCAACAAAATTGAAGGGACCAAACAAAACTTTTTGGCAAGCTATAATCAAATCGCCGATCAAATCAGGTCGGATATTGAGAAAATGAACGAATACCTTAAATAATTTAAAAATGATGGACAACAATTTTCAACCAAAAACATTCTGGCAAAAACCTGAAGGGGTTACAGGATTGTTATTTGCAGGTGGAATCATTATTGGAGGTGGTTATCTTCTTTATCAAGTTCTGCCTTATTTGATTTCACTCGCTCAAAATGCCCTATATTTTGGCTTATTGATGATTGCTTTGGCCTCGCTAATTTACATGATTATCGACCCTAGATTAAGAAACTTAATATTCTATGGTTATAAAAGCGTTATGCGATGGATTACTGGGTTATTTGTGCAGATTGACCCAATCGGTATTCTAAAATCTTATGTCGAAGACCTTGAGAATAACTTGTCAAAAATGTCAAAGCAAATAGGCAAACTAAGGGGTCAAATGCATAAACTAAACGAAATTATTTTTAATAACCGAAAAGAAATACAAAGCAATTTATCCCTCGCAAATAAAGCAAAGACCATAAACAAAGATGCTATTGTAATTTTAAAAACAAGAAAAGCCGGGCGACTGCAAGACTCTAACATGAGGTTAGAGGATTTGTATAAAAAAATGGAAATTCTTTACAGGGTTTTAGTGAAAATGTATGAGAATTCGGAAATTCTGAAAGAAGATATTGCTGACCAGGTTGAAGTAAAAAAACAAGAGAGAGAGGCGATTCAAGCAAGTCATTCAGCCATGAAATCTGCTATGAGTGTAATTTCAGGGGATCCGGATAAAAAAATCATGTTTGATATGGCACTTGAAGCGATCGCTGATGATGTTAGCAAAAAGGTTGGTGAGATGGAGAGATTTATGGAATTGTCCAGCAGTTTTATGGATTCCATCGACCTGCAAAACGGTATTTTTGAAGAGGAAGGTCTTAAGATGTTAGACAAATGGGAAAAAGAAGGAGTATCTCTTCTACTTGGCAATGACAAAGCAAATATCATTGCCAGTTCAAACAACGATAATGTGGTTCTTGACTTAAATGAACCTATAAAATTGACAGATAAATCAGAGAGAGTAAATCAATATGATGAATTATTTAAATAATCTAATAAACCACGTAATATGCAAACACGACTAACAACATTTTCTAAAATTTTGATAACCGCTCTAATTTTAGGGGCAATTTTCTTCGCATTCCGTTATTTTCTTAACAATACTGATTATGGCAAAGAAATGAAACAAACCAGTGAACAGCAGGCTAAAGACTCCGACTCAGGTGTATTTAAATCAGATGGCAAAAAAGACGATGATGTATTAACTGTACAAATGTTTACCTGGGGCGGTTATGTACCTGGCTTATACTTCAATGAAGGTGCGCAAGCCTCCACAAATAGTCGCTTCTACAAAGAATACGGTATAAAAGTTGAATTTAAGTTAATTGACGACTTTGATGCGAGTAGGAACGCATGGAAATCAGGTGATGTGGACCTTCTTGGTAACGAAGTGAGTGCCATGGCAACAGAGATGACCGGATTGGGCCAGTATCAACCTCAGATAGTCCTTCAATGCGACTGGTCAAGAGGAGGTGATGCCATTGTTGCAAAAAGAGGGATAAACACCTTTAATGATTTGAAAGGAAAAGTAGTTGCTGTGACACCATCTACTCCTTCAATGACATTCCTTTTATGGATGTTGGAAGCGGCTAATCTAAAGCTATCTGATCTAAAGCAGATTAAGGAGGTTCCGAGTGCAATTGATGCTGCTACTGCTTTCAAGAGTGGTCAAGTTGATGCCGCAGTGGTTTGGAGTCCTGATGATGAAATCATTGTTCGTGAAGTCGCAGGCTCAAAAATCCTGCAATCTACAAAGCAAGCTTCTAACATCATAGCTGACGTATACATGGCCAAAAAATCTTATGTTGACAAAAATGCAGATAAACTTGCCAAATTTTATGAAGGTTGGATGAAGGCAACCGCTGAAATAAATACATCAGCAGCAGCCAGACAGAAAGCTGCAAAATTACTTGCCCAGGTTACCGGTATTTCTGAACAAGATGCTGCTGTATCCATAAACAATGTTAGACTTACAACTCATGGAGACAACCTTAACTTCTTTGGTAAAAATCCGGCATACAAAGGAATAACCGGTGAAGCACTTTACACCAAAATGGGTAACATTTATCAGTCTATGGGCCAGGCACCTGCTGACAGACCCAATTGGCGCTTGATGGCTTACGGTGCAGCAATGGGTGCTGCAAATCTTCCAGATGGCCCGGGTTACAATGCTGAAGGTCAAAAAGTATTCTCCAACCCTACAGCTGCTGATAAAACCGTTCCTGAAATTTCATCTAAAGCGGCCTCTATCACTTTTGCATCAGGTAAATATGAGTTGGATGAAAATGCGAAAACAATAATTGATCTCCAGTTTGCAGATGTGGCCAGGGCTTTTAGCAATGCCAGAGTCAGAATTGAAGGCAACACAGATAATGTGGGAAGTGCTGATGTCAACAGGAAGCTATCTCTTCAAAGGGCAGAATCTGTTGCAAAATACCTTCAACTGCAATACAATATGTCAAGAAACAGATTTGTAATTGTAGGCAATGGGCCGAATTCACCTGTAAAGGGTTGTGAATCGAATGCCACGGCTGAATGCAAAGCTAAAAACAGAAGAACAGAGTTTCAGTTGATAAACTAATTGTCTCATGGAAAAACTTTTTGAACTAAGAGGAAAACTAGACCAGAAGACCAACTTGTTGTTGATTGTTCTCGGATTTATCTTGATAGTAATATTTTGGGCTTTTCTGACAGCTGGTTCTGAGCCAATCATACCGAAGGGTATACTTTGTAAACCCGGTGAGGTACTGAAAGCTTTTCCCCTTTTGGTAAGTGAGAATTCATTGTTCAAAAATATTTGCTATTCTTTGGGTTTGAATATAATGAGCTACACTGAAGCAGTTTTAATCTCCATCCCAATAGGTTTTATAGTAGGACTTTTTCCCTTTTTCAGAGGGTTATTTCAAAAACCCGTTGATTCATTCAGATATGTACCCTTAACAGCTGTTACAGGCTTATTTATTGTTTGGTTTGGTCTTGGTTCTGACATGAAGGTGCATTTCCTTGCATTTGGTGTATTAATCTATTTGCTACCGGTCGTGGTTCAGAGAATTGATGAAGTAAAAGAGGTATATTTACTCACTGTTTATACACTCGGCGCAACCAAATGGCAAACAATAAAAAGTGTCTACATCCCATCTGTAATCTCAAGGCTTTCTGATGACATACGAGTATTAACCGCCATAAGCTGGACATATATTATAATTGCTGAAAGTCAGGGTAATGAAGGCGGTATTGGAGCTTTAATCTGGCGTACCGGACAAAGACAAGGCCGAATTGACAAACTTTTTGCTTTGGTTATCATAATTGTACTCATTGGTTTCTTTCAGGACAGGATTTTCACTTACCTTGATAAAACCTTTTTTCCACACAAATACCTTGGTGTTGTCAAAGGATCGGAAAACCAACAACCCAAATTGATTTCTTCTCTTTTTTCCTTTACCGCAACTGCGTTATTTTGGGTATTTCTGGCAGTTTATGGTTTTTTATTTTTGAATGAATTTGTGCCTATTTTGACTAAAGTCCCGGTATTAAGTGATCTTTTCGGGCAAACGGTATGGATCATTCATTTTTATTTTCTGCTGATTTTGATTTACCAGATTTATACCCGATTTTTTGTCAAAACTAAGTTTTCAATCGTATGATGTTCATTAAAAAGCTTGAAAAAGAGTTAAGGCCCGAAATAGATAAAATACTCTACCACCCTTTCCTTTTGCGAATTGCAAAGGGTGACATGAGTCATGAGCAGCTTCAGTATTTTGCCATACAGTATGCAGATTATTGCTACCATTTCCCTCGCTTTCTAGCATTCACTGCTGGCAATATTCCGGATGATATTACAAGAATGCCGCTTATAGAGAATATGTGGGAAGAACATGGCTCTGGAAGATACAGCCGCTCGCATAGACAATTATACAATAAATTTTTAGAGGCGCTTGATGTAGATCCTAAAAATCTTGCGAATTACCAAAAGCTACCTGATACTCAAACTTGTGTCCAAACCATGATGGACATTTGTAAAAATAAGCATTTTCTTGAAAGCATAGGTGCACTTGGACCCGGAACAGAATTTTTTACAAACGACGAATATGAGATTATTTTCAATGGATTGGAAAAATCTCCCTATCTCACCCAACGTGACCTAAAGTTTTGGAAGGTACATATTTCACTTGATGTGGAACATTATAGTGAAATGGTAGAAATTTTGTATCCGTATTTGAAAGACGAAAATAACTGCAACTTAATCAAGGCTGGAGCTTTAAAAGCCATACAAATGGAACAATTGTTCTGGAGTGGACTGGAAAGAAATATTCCGGTATAAATATTAATTTACTATGACCAACAATGCAAATTCCCCTTCAACTCCAATTATTGAGTTAAAAAACATCAATCAATCCTATGATGATGGGAAAATCCAGGTGATTAAAGGTTTGAACATGACCATTGAAGACAAACCAGCGCAGGGACAATTCACCATTCTGCTGGGTATGTCAGGGTGTGGAAAATCTACTTTGCTGAGGTATATAGCTGGTTTACAAAATCCAACCAGTGGCACTGTGCTTATCAATGGCAAACCTGTGGGACCAGAAAATCGTGCAAGCATGGTATTTCAGGAATATTCTTCCTTGCCATGGATGACGGTTCTTGACAACGTTGCATTACCGCTTCAATTTAAAGGAATTCCCAAGACACAAAGGTATTCGCAGGCAATGGAGATGATAGAAATGGTTGGATTAAAAGGGCATGAAATGAAGTATGCACAATACCCAACTCTATCAGGTGGTCAACTTCAGCGTGTAGCAATAGCCAGAAGTTTACTTGCAAATTCAGATATTCTGCTCATGGATGAACCATTTGGTGCGTTGGATATCAAAACAAGATTGCAGATGCAAGAATTATTGACCGAAATATGGTTAAAATTTCATTCAACCATCATTTTTGTAACCCATGATATATCTGAAGCCGTATTCTTGGGTGATGAAATACTAATTATGAAATCACCTCCATCATCTATTGTTGAGAAAATTGATGTTAATTTACCGTTAAAACGGACCAGAGACATGAAAAGAGATCCAAAATTTCTGGAAATTGTCCACAAAATTGAAGACCTGATGGTCAATATTTCTGATATGAAATAAATTTTAACTAAAATTTCAAAAATGAAAAAACTGTTTTTAATCTCATTGTGCATTTTTACATTGATTTCTGCCAATCAGATTTCAGCCCAATCTTCCCGATACAGACTTAAAGTCGGTTCATTGAACATTCCTCTTAAATTGGTAGCTCCACCTTCAACCTACAATGGAAGAATTGAAGTGTACCTTGAAGATGTCTCTGCAAACATTAATAAGGAGTTTCAATTGCTTGACGGTGATACACCTATGTATGGTAGCCAATTAATAATGTATTTTTTGCCAACCAAAAGAGAGCAAGGTTCAAATCTTATCTCACATACCATCACCCTGGCTAAGGGAGCAAAAATACCGGATGATGTTTTAAAAACAATCTCAGAAAAAATGTCCGCAGGAGACAACATTACCATTCAAACTGTAGGTACTGAAGGGGCTGTCCTCGTGAACAGTGCTGCCATTTATATCAAAGATCCTACCCAACCTTATCGTCCGCCGGTGTACCCTAATTATAATAACGATGCCGATATATTCAGTTGGCAAATTGTTGGCAATCTCAAGAAATCGTTGCTAAAAGCTGATACAACAGTACCAGAAAACAAGAAGATTGTTGGCATGTACAAAGACAAAACGAAATATGACCTGATGCATATCCCAGGTTTTCATACTAAAAACAGATTTATAAAAGCTGGTGAAAATTTCTGGTCTGATAACGAAATTTCCAAAACTGAAAACTTTTCATCATTAAAATTGAAGCCTTATTACATGTACCCGGAATATGCCGTTGCCCAGGAGTATGCGGTTAATATGCGATGGGGTAAAATAAACGCCTCTCCACTTAGTCAAAATACTACTGCGGAGCTATTCAAAGAAAGTTGCAAGAACCCAATTGAAATTGCAACTCCCAAGGATTTCATTCAATTACAGCAATTTGAAATGATTATTGTTCCTGACAGAGGTGAAACAATCAGATATATCGTTGATAATATAGCAAATCCAAAAATTCAGGAGGTTCTTTCAAAAGTTACCAACAGAACCACAATTTATCTTCAGAACCTAATGGTAAAAAATGAAAAATCAGAATTGTTATTTATGCCAATGGTTTTTGGTTTTGTTATTTCCGAGCCACAACCTTAATTCTCTAAGATAGACGACAATAATGCCGCAAAGAAATAAGCTTGGAACAAAAATTATTTTGCCCTTATTTCTCTGCGGCTTCTTTTTTTTTGGAAGAGCCCAAAACTATCTCCAGAACTCCATTATTGTTTTACCATCATCCAAGTTTGATACACCCTTATTGAACGGGCCGCAAATTAAATTAAGTCAAAATAAACTTACAAAAGACACAGTCGACAATTTTACAAAAAGGTACACATTTAATTTTAACTCCCATATTCTAAATTTTCAATCAAAGTATTCATTTCTTGATGCTGCTATTGACATTAATTACGTTTCAATAGCAGACATTCTAAATATGTTGTATAATCCATTTGTTTGCTATGAAAACCAGATTCCTGTTTATAATGGTATGCTAAGTATACAACTATTGAAACAAGATCCAAAATCGCCCGAGTTTACAAGATATAAGCCTTTTTATAGCTCTCCACTAACTTTTGAATTAAACGGTTCTAAACTTTTACCCACATTTGTGTCTGATACCATATTGGACCAAATTGATAGCCTCACATTATTTCAATTGACACTCCAAACAAATTCTTCCTCCCGAAGAATAGGGAATTACATTTATTTTTTACCGGTTGGAAGTAAATTTGTACCTGACACATTAAATCAACCAACAAGGGTTCAATTTAACAGTGGAAGTTACATTCGAAACGTCCCAATCAGATTATCCGAACTTCATGTGGATTCTGAGCAAGATAAATCTAAACAATTCAGTTTTAAAGTGATTGAAAATGTTGATGGAACAATTGTCAAATTGGACACAATGATCCAGGCAAATAAAGAGTTATTCAAATATTATTCCAATAAAAAGAACACCATCGTTCAGGTTTTGGATGGATACCGAACTTTGAAAAGATATGTTGGAACAGCAATAAAGGCATCAGAAAATAATCAAGTGATAAACCCTCAACTAGAAATAAATCCTAATAATTTCCATTTGCTAAACGAGCTGGAAATTACAACCAATAATACCATTTATTTTGAAATCGGGAATTTAAGAATAAATGATATTAGCCCGGTTTTGGATAAAACTTATTTTCTTTTAAACCTAAGTAAACCCTGGACAACAATTTGTGAATTGCAATCGTACTTTCTGATATCCGGCGTGTGTTTCATTAAAACTGAAAAAAACATAACTCCTTACTTTTTTGACAGTGCCCACCAAACTGATTTGGTAAAGTATATATCAAAAATTGAGGGTTCTTACTCACTAGATTTTAGGAATTTAGTAGTAAAAGATAAATTAGGAAGAGTATACAGTTTGGAAAAATCTTTTGTTTTTAGAGTATTTGGGTAATTTTTATAATATTTTTTATTTTTATATTGTTTCTTTATAAATATAAAAAAAACATTTTTAACTTTGATCAATCATTCGCTTTTAGAGGTATATAAGAAGTATCAGGGCATTGTGATTTGTTAAAAAAAGACTTAATTAAAATTTTATTCAATCTTTTTTTTTGCTTTTAATACCACCGAAGCTGTTTAATATTTTAACTTTATTGCTGTTTAATTTCTAGAAAAAAGCTCAATACAAATAATATACCGAATTCAATTTACCATTAAAAATTTAATTTTATATCAACCCTTTAAAAAACGCTTATGAAAAATTACATTTTGATTCTGTTAAGCTTTTTGTTATTTGCAGGATCTGTAAATGCTCAAAGAAATTGCGGATCTATGGAGGTACTCGACCGACAACTTAAAGAAGATCCTGGAATGTTTGAAAGAATGCAAAACATTGAAAAACAGACCCAGGCATACGAAAAATCAAGTCACCTTGGACAAAGATCTGTGGTTGTTATTCCTGTTGTTGTACACGTAGTTTACCAAACTTCTGCTCAAAACATCTCCGAAGCTCAAATTAACTCTCAAATCACAGTTTTAAACGCTGATTTCAGGGCTTTAAACGGCGATTTAAGTGGAGTTCCTGCTGAGTTTCAACCACTGATTGCTGATTCCGAAGTAGAGTTTTGTCTTGCAAAGCAAGATCCAAATGGTTTAGCTACAACAGGTATAAACAGAAAGTATGTAAACAAATCATCATGGGGCACAAATGATGATGTAAAAAAACTTTCAAAAGGAGGAATAAACCCTTGGGACCCCACTAAGTATCTAAACATTTGGGTTTGCAACATTGGAGGCGGAATACTTGGTTATGCTCAATTTCCGGGTGGTAGTTCAGCTACTGATGGTGTTGTTATTGGTTACAATTATTTTGGTACTACCGGTGCTGTTTCTCCTCCTTTTGACAAGGGAAGAACAGCAACTCATGAGATTGGTCATTGGTTAAATCTAAGACATATATGGGGCGATACCAACTGTGGTTCTGACTTGGTAAATGATACACCAACACACAACGCCGCAAATTACGGATGTCCTGCTTTTCCTCATTATAGCACTTGCTCAGGAACTCCAAAAGAATTGACCATGGACTATATGGATTATACGGATGATGCATGTATGTTTATGTTTACTCAAGGCCAAAAAACAAGAATGCGAGCAGTACTCGATGGTGGTTCAAGAGGTTCTCTTGCAGGTTCTCCAGGTTGTGATGCACCAGGTGGAGGTGGAGGATCATGCGGTACACCAACCGGATTAGGTGCTTCAAACATTACTGCAACTTCAGCTACTGTTTCATGGTCTGCAGTTAGTGGTGCAAGTTCTTACAACCTGCAATACAAAGCCAATGCAAATGGCTCATGGACTACAATCAATACTACTTCAACAAGTTACGGCCTAACCGGGTTGACAGCTTCTACTACCTATAACACCCAAGTGCAAGCTGTTTGTAGCGGAAACTCCAGTGCATACAGTTCTCAAGTTAATTTCACTACACTTTCCGGTTCAAACTGTACAGATGTCTATGAAAGTAATAATACAAAAGCTACCGCTAAGACCATTCCGGTTGATGTAAACTTAAAAGCCCTAATCTCTACAACAACAGATGTTGACTGGTTTAAATTTAACACTACCTCTGCCAAAAAGAACGTCAAAGTTAACATGACCACTCTTCCTGCAGATTATGACATGAAATTGTATAAAAACAATACTTTGGTAGCAGTCTCTGAGAATGATGGAACCAACGATGAGCAATGCATTAGCAACAATAATAGTTCAACCGGAACATTTTATGTTTACGTTTATGGTTGGAACGGTGCAAAAGACGCTTCCAATTGCTACAACTTACTTGTAACCTTAAGTGCATCAAATTTCAGGACTGATGGTAGTGAAGATTTTGAATCTTTAAATCCAGTTGAGAATGAATTTCTGGCATGGCCAAATCCGGCTCAAAATGAAATAAACATTAAAGTACCGTTTGAAAATCAAATAACAGGTGACATCACAATTTTTGATGTAACAGGCAAAATGATTTACACACAAAAACTCACGGGTTCAAAGCAATCATCAAATTTCAAAATTGATGTTTCAAACTTTGAGAATGGGTTGTATTTCATGAATTGGAAAACAAACACCAGTAACCTGGTACAAAGGGTAATTGTCACTAAGTAAATTTAACAAATACTACATATTTATAAAAGGGTTAGAATGGAAGCATTCTAACCCTTTTTTTATCAAGAAAGGCATCACTAATATTTTTCATTTTCTTTTTGTCCACTTGTATACTTCAAACCAACAAACCGATACAAATGCAGCAGAAAACGATATTAAAATCTGGAATAAATTTAAAGCGTTTAGTTTAAAAAAATTATTGATTGGAGAAACATAAATCATTGTTACCAACAAAACCAAACTAATGGCTATAACCAATGTAATCAGTCTGTTTTTGTTCCTTAAAGTAGATAAAACGCTATAGTAAAATGAACGATTGACCAGTGTCAGCATCATATTTGCTGTGATAAGTGTAGTAAAAACCATGGTACGTGTAATGGATTCAGAATCAAATTCATTCATGGTCCAATAGTAAATGAGCAAAACAGCCAAGGTTATGACCAATCCTTGAATTATGGAGAGAACCAGCTCTTTCATCCTAAAAAAAGTTGTGTTCAACGCTCTTGGAGGCTTTGTCATACTATTTTTTTCTGCAGGCTCATTTTCATAAACAATAGAGCAAGTCGGGCCCATTATCAATTCCAAGAATATCACATGAATCGGAGAAAAAATAACAGGAAACTTCCATGCAAAGATTATTGGTATTGCAACTGTAAGGATTATGGGTATGTGAATTGAAATAATATATTGAATGGCTTTTTTCAAATTCTCATATATTTTCCTTCCCAAAGCCACTGCATCTACTACCTTTTCAAGATCATCATCCACTAAAATAAGAGAGGCTGCCTGTTTGGCAATTTCAGATCCTCTTTTTCCCATTGCAATACCTATATGGGCGGCTTTCAATGCGGGTCCATCATTAACACCGTCACCAGTCATAGATACTATTTCACCATTTCTTATCAAGCTATTAATGATTTTCAGTTTAGCTTCAGGGAATACTCTGGTAAAAATTTCTGTATTTTTTACCTTATCATCCAATGTTTTCTCATCCCAATTAACTGCCTCTTCTCCACTTACTATTTTCTCATTATATTCAAAATTTGCCATCCTGGCTATGGCTTGTGTTGTAACTGTATTGTCTCCGGTGATTATCTTTAGCTTAATACCAGCCTTTTTTAGTTCTTGAAATACTTTAGCAATATTTGCTTTTGGAGGATCAAAAAATCCCAGTAAACCAATAATTCTAAACTGAAAATCTTTTTGGTCGTTTGGAAAATCAGTATAATCCGATTCGTCGATTCCAACTCCAAGAACCCTCAAACCATCTGCTGAGAGTTGATCTGCCATTTCTAAAATTCTATTTCGGTCTCTTTCATTCAACTTAGAGGAGCTTACCAAAGCTTCGACTGCACCTTTGCATGAAATGATTCTTCTTCCGGATGGATCTTCAAAAATATGAGTCATCATTGGTGGTTTACCACTTAATGGATACTCTTTAACCTTGGTAAACAGATTAAGTACATCGCTTTTAGAATGTTTCGCGTATTGGCTATGAATGCTTTTCTCCATAGAATCAAAAGGCACAGTTTCACTTGACAGCATGGCGATTTTGAATATCTCTTCCAACTCTTCCGATCCAAAATTTATTTCATCAAATAAACTGTCTTTTTCGAATAAGTACACTCTATTCAATTTCATACGATTTTCAGTAATGGTTCCTGTTTTGTCTGTACAAATAACTGTTGCAGATCCAAGTGATTCAACAGTTTGGGGGTTTTTAACAATGACACCTTTTTTCATCAATCGCCATGCGCCAAGTGCCATGAAGGTACTGAACGCGACAGGAATTTCTTCTGGCAAAATAGACATGGCTATAGTTAATCCTTTTAGTAAACTATTAAGAATATCTCCTGACCGCTGATAGTTAATCAACCAGATTATCGCAAATACCAACATCCCTGAGGCAGCCATCCATTTTACAAAACCCTGAATTTGCTTTTGCAAAGGAGAATTTTGTCTTTTAATTTTATCAATGCTTTTTCCGATTCCAGCAAGTCGAGTTTGAGAACCTATTGATTCGCAGACAAAAACACATTGGCCAGATTCAACAAAAGTTCCAGAATAAACTTTGTTTAGCTGAACATCAAAAGCATCCTTAAAAACTGAAAAAGACTCTCCGGTCAATATTGATTCATTCACAGAAAAGTCGTTGCATTCGATAATTTTTCCATCAGCAGGAATTAGCTCTCCTTCTGATGAAACCACATAATCGCCCAACACTAAATCTTCATTCTTCAATTTCAAGAGCATATTCTCACGGATAACTTTGACTTCTCTTTGGGTAAAGGCTGTCAAAGCTTTTAATGCATTCCTGTTGATGGTCTCTTGATATATTGAGATTGCAGAAACGAGAATAATTGCAAAACCCATAAACCATGCTTCAGCAATTTGTCCGAGTATAAAATATATTGACGCACACACTACAAGAATTAAAAACATGGGTTCCGTAAAAGCATCCCAGATTGAATCCAAAAAAGAATTATTATTGTCAGCTTGTATTAAGTTTGAGCCAAATTGCCTCCTGGAGTTCAAAACTTCCTCATTCGACAGGCCAGGGTGATTGAACGGATTTTTTTTCATATGATCAATTTGACCTCGTGAAATTAATCAATTTTAACAATTCAAACCAAATGTAAGCTTGATGCTCCAATTGGCAAAAAACATTATGTTGTATTCTAAGACCTTATTCTATACAAATAATTTTAGAGAAAATTATTTCAACTTAAGCCCAAGTCTTTTGTTCGTAAGATGGTATAATTTATTATTTTTGCGGGACTAAAACACATATTAATGAATACACTCCACTCAAAATTCCTGTCACAAGATCGCTTTGTAAACAGACATCTCGGACCAAATGAAGCCGAGGCTGCAGAAATGCTAAGACTGACTGGTTATTCAAACCTTGATGCCTTGATAGATGCTACAGTGCCAGATAACATTCGACGTCATGATCAGATGGATATTCCGCCGGCATTATCTGAGTTTGAGTATTTAACAGAGCTTAAAAATATTGCTGGAAAAAATAAAATTTACAACAACTTTATTGGACGTGGTTATTACGGTACCATAACTCCTTCTGTTATATCAAGAAATATTTTTCAAAATCCTGGTTGGTACACACAATATACACCTTATCAGGCTGAGATAGCTCAAGGAAGACTTGAAGCCC
>JAEUUM010000505.1 GCA_016787375.1 Saprospiraceae bacterium | reverse complement strand
CCACTAACAATGATTTGCTGACGATTGCTCTTCCTGTCCCGGTTGGATATGGCAAAATTGACTCATTGACGATCTTTTACCAAGGAGAACCGCCATCAAATGGTTTTGGATCCTTTGAAACAGGCACCCACAACAACTCTCCAATTCTATGGACATTATCTGAACCTTATGGTTCCAGAGATTGGTGGCCGAACAAAATGTCATTGCTGGACAAAATAGACTCTATTGATGTTTTCATAACCACACCAGAATCATACAAAGCCGCAAGCAATGGACTTCTTATAGATACAAAGACTTCAAACAGCAATAAAACCTATCATTGGATACACAGGTATCCGATTGCATCTTACCTTGTTGCTATTGCTGTTACAGATTATACCACATACTCGAATTATGTTCCGATGCAAGATGGCACCCAACTTGAAGTGTTAAATTATGTTTATCCCGAATCTTTGGATGATGCACAAAACAACACACCTAACATCATCCCAATCATTCAATTATTTAACCAATTAACCATACCATATCCTTTTGCAAAAGAAAAATACGGTCATGCTCAATTCGGCTGGGGTGGAGGAATGGAACACCAAACCATGACTTTTGTCAAAAACTTCGGATTTGGGTTGATAGCACACGAATGTGCACACCAGTGGTTTGGGGATCACATCACTTGTGGCAGTTGGGAAGACATCTGGCTTAATGAAGGATTCGCCACTTATTTTGAAGGCCTTTGTCAACAAAATATAAATCCCGGAAATTGGTATAACTGGAGAACAGGAAAAATAGCAAGTATTACAAGTAATGTTGGCGGCAGTGTTCAAGTGGACGATACTACAAGTGTTAACAGGATATTCAGTAGCAGATTAACCTACAACAAAGGAGCTTACCTCCTTCACATGCTCAGATGGACTCTAGGAGACGAGGAATTCTTTGGCGCCATCAAAAACTATCTGAAAGACACTAAATTGGCAGGAGGATTTGCAAGGACACCTGATCTAATTGCTGCATTTGAAAATAAAAGTGGAAAAAATCTAACCAAATTTTTTGATCAGTGGTATTACAATCAAGGTTACCCTATTTATGATCTGAAACTGAGTCAAGAGGGAGCAGGCAATAATAAAAAATTAATCATCTACCAAACACAATCACACCCATCCGTAGATTTCTTTGAAATGGCTGTACCGGTTCAATTTTTCATTAATGGGAAAGATACAATTTTAAGGTTTGATCATAATTTTTCTGGTGAATCATTTAATGTAAATCTAGTTGGTAAAATTGACTCCATAAAATTTGATCCTGAACTTTGGCTCATTTCAAAAAACAACTCAATTACTGTTTCAACTTCTGATATCAAAGAAAATGTATTGGATTTTGAAATCTACCCCAACCCTGGAGATAATGGATTTTTTATTACTTCAACTTCTGACCCAATTGAAGTAATAAGTATTTGGGATGCAACAGGAAAACAAATTCGAAATATTCAATCCGGGCTGAAAGGAGATTTTGTGAACACAGACAGTCTGCCATGCGGATCTTATTTCATTCTTATTCAAACGAAAAAAGGTATATTCAGTCAAAAATGGTTAAAGAAATAATAATAAAATTTAGATTCCTTGTTTGGCTTAGTTTTCTCCCAACAATTTCATGGAGTCAACACGCAAATATTTTAATTGGATCTCAGGGAGAACCCAATGAACCATCCATTTGCATTAACCCAAAAAACACCAAACAGCTCGTTGGTGGCAGCAATATTGACAATCTCTACACTTCAGAAGATGGGGGCTTAAGTTGGAAGGAAACTAAGTTACAAAGTTCACATGGAGTTTGGGGTGACCCTATCATTACAATTGATACAGCTGAAAATTTTTATTTCCTACATTTATCAAATCCTCCAAACGGTAATTGGATCGATAGAATTGTTTGCCAGAGAAGAAATAAAAGCAACCAACAATGGACAGATGGTGGGTTTGCAGGTCTCAATGGCAAAAAAGCACAGGATAAACATTCCGTTGCTATTGATCCTAAAACCAATTTCCTGCACATTACATGGACAGAATTTGACAAGTACGGCAGTAAAAACACATCTGATAGTTCAAGAATTTTATATAGCCAATCCAAAGATCTTGGTGAAACCTGGAGTAAACCCATGCAGATAAATAAGATTTCAGGTGACTGTATTGACAGTGACAATACAACTGAGGGTGCTGTGCCTGCAATCGGCCCGGAAGGTCAAATCTATGTGAGTTGGGCAGGGCCTGAAGGCTTAGTTTTCGATAAATCGTTGGATGGAGGCAAAACATGGCTCAATGACGATATTTTTGTTTCAAATATTCCGGGCGGCTGGGATTATGAGATTTCAGGAATATCCAGATGTAACGGCCTACCATTTACAAGTTGTGACCGGAGTGGAGGACTTTACAATGGAAATATCTATATTAACTGGACAGACCAGCGAAATGGTATAGATGATACAGATGTTTGGTTGGTGGTTTCATCAGATGGCGGGGAAACATGGTCTGTACCCCGAAGAGTAAACAATGACGGTAAAGGCAAACAACAGTTTTTAACTTCGATGGCGGTCGACCAAACAAATGGAAATTTATGGTTCGTATTTTATGATCGCCGGAACCATGCATCAGATGAGACGGATGTTTATATGGCAGTTTCGAAAGATGGTGGTCAAACATTTGAAAATTTCATGGTCAGTGAATCTTCCTTTATGCCAAATAAAGGGATATTTTTCGGAGATTATACAGGAATTACTGCACACAATAATGTAGTAAGACCAATTTGGACACGACTTTCAGATGGAATACTAAGTGTTTGGACTGCCTTGGTTGATGTTAAATCAACTCAAACTCTAGTATATAAAGAAATGATTGAGGACACAAGTGTTTCACCAAATCCATCTACTCAACAGGCTTTCTATTCATTTAAGTTGCACAAAACCGAACAAGTAGAAGTAAGCTTAAAAAACATGAGTGGGCAGACGATTTATGTGCTTAAAAAAGGTCTTTATCCAACAGGCAAATACATTGAAAAGATAGATACTGACAAACTTGGTTTGACACCAGGTGTTTATTTTATTGAAAAGGTAATCGGTTCAGATATAAAAACCACAAAGCTTGTAATTTCAGGAAAGAACTAAATTTTTTGGAATATAAATATTTGATGAGGCCGCCAATTATGAAATTAGCGGCCTCATTCATTTTAAGGTTTTATTACTTCCGGCTCGGGATTAGATGTGATTTTAATCATGCTATTTTCGTCAATGTATTGGTTGCATGCTTGTTTTAAATCCTCAGCACTGAGGCTATTGATAAGTTTTTCGTAATTCTGCATTAGAACCATCTCTGCATTTATGTCATTTTCAAAGCAGTAAACAAGCGAACTATTCCAGAAATTGTTTTGCTCTAGACTTTTTATTCGTTCCTGTCTTTGTGTTTCTTTAACCTTGATCAAATCTGCATCTTCAGCACCTATAGCTTTTGCCTTATTCAAGACCTGCATTGTTGCATCAATTAAGTTCTGCTCATTACCAGGTGTACAGTTAAATGAAATGGTAATATTACATTCAGTTTTAGGAAATTTCCTGGCGGAACCGGATACACT
>JAEUUM010000483.1 GCA_016787375.1 Saprospiraceae bacterium | reverse complement strand
AGTACTAAAGGAATACAAATAAATCTTTCAGGCATTCAAAAATAGTCTAATTTTGAGCCGTTTCTTTAACAAAGGAGAAACAATAGTAATCTGATATGTTCAGGAATTTCTTTTTTCATGTTGGCCGTTATGTGCAAATGTTGAAGCTTACCTTTGGAAGGCCGGAAAAGTTTTATATGTACTGGAATGAGACACTTCGAATGATGAATGATATTGGTATCGGGTCTTTGATCATTGTTTGTCTGATTTCAGTTTTTATAGGTGCTGTAACTGCATTGCAATTTGCCTACCAATTAGGTGGCCAGTTGATACCTGATTACTACATTGGTTACGTAGTGAGAGACATGACCATAATAGAACTTGCTCCCACCATCACTGGTTTGGTTTTGGCTGGTAAAGTAGGATCAAACATTGCTGCTGAAATAGGTACTATGCGGCAAAAGGAGCACATTGATGCAATGGAAATTATGGGCGTTAATACAGCTTCGTACGTGATCCAGCCCAAGATTATCGCAGCCGTTGTGGTTATACCGATGCTAGTGGCAGTAGCAGCATTTGTTAGTATAATTGGTGGGTTTCTTTCGACCGTACCAACAGGCTGGTTAACTTCAGCAGATTATATTAAAGGATTGCATGAATTTTTTATGCCCCGAAATGTTACAATGATGTATGTCAAAGCCACTGTTTTTTCTTTTATTTTGACATCAGTATCCTGTTATCAGGGGTATTATGTTCAAGGTGGCAATATCGAACTTGGTCAAGCCAGTACCAGGGCTGTTGTATACAGCAACATACTTATTCTACTTTCAGATTATGTCATAGCCTTATTATTAACAGCATGATTAGATCAGAAAACATAATAAAGGAATTCAACGGGAATCTCGTGTTAAAAGGTATTTCGGCTCAGTTTGAACCAGGAAAGACCAATTTAATAATCGGGAGAAGTGGAGCAGGAAAAACTGTATTTCTGAAAACACTTGTTGGTTTGAACAAGCCAACTTCCGGTAAAATCTGGTACGGCAATACCGAATTATTCAGTCTTGATAAAAAACAACTTCGAACACTTCGTATGGAAGTGGGTATGTTATTTCAAGGCTCGGCATTATTTGATTCGATGACCACCGAACAAAACATACGTTTTCCTTTGGATATGTTCACAAATATGACCAAAAAAGAAAAACTTGACAGGGTAAATTATTGTCTTGAAAGGGTAAATCTTTTTGGAGAGAATGACAAATATCACTCAGAACTGAGTGGAGGAATGCAAAAACGTGTCGGAATAGCTCGAGCCATTGTTCTTGAGCCAAAGTACTTATTTTGTGATGAACCAAACTCAGGTCTTGATCCAAAAACATCAATACTCATTGACGAGCTGATCAGGTCGATTACAATCGAGAACAATATCACAACCATTATCAATACACATGACATGAATAGTGTGATGGAAATAGGAGATAATATTGTGTTTATTCACAATGGTTTGCTGGAGTGGAATGGTACCAAAGACGAAGTACTTGAAAGCAAAAACGAACTCCTTCAGGAATTCATTTTTGCTTCTCCGTTTTTGCGTAGACTGCGGGATGCAGCCGTTCAAAAATGATTTTAGACTATGTTTATGCCTTAATTTCAGTTGTCGTGGGCTGTGATTTAGAAAGGCAAGAAGTCAGAAAACCAATAATAGAGATAAGTCCGGATAACAGTAAAAATTGTTCCATGTGTTCAAGGGATTATAAGATGTTTTTAAAATGTTTTGATATGTTGATACAAAAATACAATAACATATTTAAAAATCAAATATTTAATAAATTATTTTTCAAAATTAATTGATATTTATACGATAACATATATAAGCAGGTTATGGTGGAGCTGGTTTTATCCAACCACAGGTAAACTATTCACAGTCAAACATCATTTTAATTTAGAAAACGGCAAGGCTAATAATTGAAAAATTAAGCATGAAATCAGTAAAAAGATTTATATTTGCGCTTCTTAATAATACCCACGTGGCGAAATTGGTAGACGTGCTACTTTGAGGTGGTAGTGTCCTTACGGATGTGCTGGTTCGAATCCAGTCGTGGGTACTTATTTTAATTAATTCTTTTCCTTTTCAATTAATTCTTTTCCTTTTCAATTATTTCTTGCTTTTAATCTCGTAAATTCAATCCTTTCATACAACATTTAAGCTTTTCGGACATTCTTAATTAGTATTGTATATTTAGCACAAACAAGAATCAGGCGCCAATGATTGATTTAATATTGGAGGAAACCTGGATCCGGTTTTGTTAAACAATAAAATAAAATGCAGCTTATATGTTTCAAGCATTACCTTTAGCTTATGATTAGAGGATTCTCACATGTCCGGGTTATTGTATTTTGTATTCTTAGTCTTTTACTGAATACAAATTTAAATGCCACACATAATCGTGCCGGAGAAATCATTATTGAACAAATTGGAGATTGTAATAACCTGACCATTAAAGCAACAATTGTCACTTACACCAAAGCAAGCAGTGCGGCGGCTGATCGTGACAGTTTGACGATATGCTGGGGTGATGGCACCTGTCAGGTTATAGCCCGAACGAACGGTCCAAAAGGTGGTCCCAATGGTGTACCACAAGGTCAATTTATTGGAAATGATACTAAAAAGAATCTCTATGTAGCAGTGCACACTTACCCTGGTAGAGCCACTTACATAATCTCAATGACTGACCCCAACCGAAATGGTGGAATCCTAAATGTTAACCCACCAACATCCGATGTAGTACCCTTTCACATCCAAACAACTTATACATTTCTAAATTCACAGTTTCAGGGCTGCAACAACACCCCGGTATTATTAAAGCCACCAATTGATTTTGCTTGTGTAGGTCAACCTTTCAAGCATAACCCGTCAGCATTTGATATTGACAAAGACAGCTTGAGTTATCATTTGATTGTGCCCTTACAAGGAGTCAATAATAATGTTCCAAATTATTTTTTTCCTAATCAGATTAATCCAAGCATCAATAACAACATCTCTCTCAATCCAAAAACTGGAGATTTGATCTGGAATTCTCCCCAGCTCGAAGGTGAGTACAACATTGCTATGATTATCATTGAGTACCGTCTTGGTGTACCCATAGATACCATGGTTCGCGATATGCAAATATTTGTACAAACATGCGACAATAAACCCCCAGATATTGTTAGCCCGGATGAAATATGTGTGGTTGCAGGTGAAAAAATCAGCATCAATGTCAAATCAACTGATCCTGATGTCCCATTTATTCAAAAAATCAAACTCACAGCTTTGGGCGGACCCTTTGTTGTACCAAAAAGCCCGGCTACTTATACTGCACCCTCAGGATTTGCCGATCAACCAGTGAATGGGCTTTTTGAATGGCAGACCGTTTGTGAACACATTTCAGATCAGGTATATAGTGTCGTATTTACTGCAGAAGATAATTACCTCTCATCCAGCTCAGGATTTACCAACCTTAAAACTTTGTTAGTAAAAGTTGTAGGCCCTCCACCATTAAATCTGATCACAGACAGCAACAACAACCAAGTTCAACTGACATGGGACTTGCCTTATGCTTGTGATATGGTGGACGATAACTATTTCTTTGGGTTTTCTGTTTGGCGTCGTGAGGGCAGTAATCCTTTCATTCCTGACACCTGTGAAACTGGTTTGGCTGGTAAGGGATACACCCGGATAGCTTTTAAACAAAAATCTACCTCAAACGGCAAATATTTTTTCGAAGATAAAAATGTAGAGCCGGGTCGAAATTATTGTTACCGAATTGTTGCAGAGTTCGCCAAATTATCAGCAGGTGGTAATCCATACAATATTGTTCAAAGTCTGCCAAGCAATGAATCTTGTATTCAAATTAACAGAGATGTGCCATTGATCACAAATGTAAGTGTAATCAAAACGGCACTCACCGACGGTCAAAATGAGATACGCTGGTCAAAACCAAATGGATCAGATCTAGACACTTTGAAGTTTCCTGGTCCTTACAGATACCAGCTTTCGAGATCGACTGGTTTAGGAACAAATACATTTATAGACATTCCTCAGGCCAATTTTATTAAAAATGCATTTTGGCAAGCAAACGACACCGCATTTGTTGATGGCACAAACCTGAATACTGTAGGCAGTGCTTATACATATAAGGTAAGTTTTTACGCTGATAATTCAGGAAATGAATTAGGAGCTTCCAGTTCAGCATCTTCAGTATTTTTAAATATTGCATCAAGTGATAAAATAAATATTCTCAGTTGGCAAACCAAGGTGCCTTGGCAAAATTACCTGACTACAATATTTAAACTGAATGACCTAGGCTCACAATATGACAGTCTTACTACTGTCCAAGGATCGACGTATACAGATATAAATTTGGAGAACGGTAAAGAATATTGCTACAAAGTCAAGACAATTGGTACGTATGGAATTGGTGGTATTTTAAGTCCGCTTGTTAATTTTTCTCAAGAAATTTGCGGCACTCCCCTGGATACCGTTCCTCCTTGTCCACCAACGCTTTCGGTCACTAATCCGTGCATAGATGGTGATCCGAATTTACCCGAAGATGCATTCAAAAATACACTAATCTGGGATCCATCACCTTCTGGCTGCAATAATGAAGACGATGCTGTTTTGTTTAAAATTTATTTCAAACCCGCAGGTTCTGAAGATTACACATTAGTTGACCAAATAGAAAACAATGGGGCTCCATTTTATATACATAAACCTGACAAAGGCATTGCCGGGTGTTACTACATCAATTCCATTGACTCACTAAACAACGAGAGCAAAACAAGTAACATAGTTTGTATTGAAAATTGTCCTGTCTATATCCTCCCGAATACATTTACACCAAATGGAGATGGACAGAATGATTTGTTTAAACCCAGGCTGAAAAGATTTATTGATAGCATTGATATGAAAATTTATAATCGATGGGGAGGACTTGTTTTTGAAACTACTGACCCGGACATCAAATGGGATGGGACCAATTTACAAGGCAAAGACCTCAATGAAGGTGTATATTATTATGTTTGCAAATACTTCTCAGGAAACCCAGTGATTACTGATAAAACATCTAACACATTAGATGGTTATATACAATTGATCAAAGGAAAGTAAAATTATGTTTACAGGAATTATTGAAACGGTAGGAATTGTCGAAAAGATTATAAAAGACCAGTCAAATATTCATTTTAGAATTGCTTCATCTATCTCTAAAGAATGTAAAATTGACCAAAGTATAAGCCACAATGGGGTTTGCTTAACAATAACTGACAAAGATGATGAAGGGCATTGGGTAACAGCAATACAAGAGACACTTGACAAATCAAATTTAGCTTTCTGGACAGTAGGAACTGAAGTGAATATTGAACGATGCATGCAAATGGGTTCCAGACTGGATGGTCACATTGTTCAGGGACATGTTGACGGTATAGGTATCTGCACCCAAATAACGAACAACGATGGAAGTTGGTTATTCGAATTTTCATTTGATAAAAAATTTGCCCATTTAATTGTCCCAAAAGGTTCAGTCTGCATCAACGGCGTTTCATTGACGGTAAATGAACCTAGAATGGATACATTTTATGTAGCCATCATACCTTATACCTACGAACATACCAATTTTCATTCAATTGATATTGGCACAAAAGTGAATCTGGAATTTGATATTATTGGAAAGTATATGGCACGATACCGTGAAATAATTCAGAATCCATGAAGAAGTTTACTTTAATCTCACCATCAAATTTTTACGTAAAATTATTACTACTCTTTCACTTTGGGGTCTTCAGTTCAATTATTTTTGCACAACACCCTTTACTTGACAGGTTGAGTTTATCTGAGTATGGAGGCAAGGTTTATATAAGCTGCATTATTAAATCAGGCAGCACTTGTAATGGAATAGCAATCTTTAGATCTGTAGATGGGATTGATTTTCAGCCAATTGGAAAGATTATTGGCGTTTGTGGTGACATCAATACTCCGGTTGGATATGATTTTGTGGATGAAAATCCGATTGTAAATAAAATTAACCAGTATAAATTAGAGTTAGGTGGTTATGGCTTCACAGATATCATTTCCATTAATATCATTGACAACGGAGAATTCGGATTTCAGGTAAGGCCCAACCCGGTTTCTCAAAAAGCCA
Source organism: Saprospiraceae bacterium (assembly GCA_016787375.1). GTDB lineage: Bacteria > Bacteroidota > Bacteroidia > Chitinophagales > Saprospiraceae > JAEUUM01. Next base: position 849 of record JAEUUM010000483.1, on the reverse strand, counting down.
CCATTTTCTTTAATAATGACCAAAGTGAAGAAACCATTCTCAATTTGTATAACTTATCCGGAGAAATAATATTGAATCAAAAAACAAAAAACAATGTTTTTGAACTGGAAGTTTCTAAATTACCTGCAGGATTATACTTTTTTGAATTAAACCAAAATAAAGCCTATTTTAAAAAGAGTGGCAGAATAATGGTTTTGCCCAAATAATACCATCTTGACTTATATTAGTTGAATCAAATACCGGTGTCTACCTGCCTTCTGATTTACCAAAGTAAAACCATCAAATGTCATTTAATTCGCTCGGTTTACCCAACACTTTTATAGAAATACTTTCAAAAAACGGTATCAACGACCCTTATCCAATCCAAATTGAAGCCATCCCTGCAATTCTTGAAATGCGGGACTTGCTTGGCATTGCACAAACAGGATCAGGTAAAACCTTGAGCTATATTCTGCCGATTTTAACTCAAGTTCAAAAACTACCTAATGTTAAAAACAGACATGTAATAGTTTTAATCCTTGTACCTACAAGGGAGCTTGCCATGCAAGTTAAAGATGTTCTCAAAATGTTTAATGATTCATTGTCTGTTCCGGTAAAAAGTTTAGCCGTTTTTGGAGGCGTTTCCATCAATCCTCAGATGATTGCTCTTCAAAATGTTAAAATACTTATTGCCACTCCCGGCAGGCTAATTGATTTGGTTGAATCAAGGGCAGTAAATTTATCAGAGGTCAGCACACTGGTACTTGATGAGGCCGACAAAATACTGAATCTTGGATTTAGAGATGAAGTGGATAAGATTTTTTCATTATTACCTAAAAAAAGGCAAAACTTATTGTTTTCGGCTACTTT
>JAEUUM010000471.1 GCA_016787375.1 Saprospiraceae bacterium | reverse complement strand
GCGTCATTTGGATTGATGGTTACAGATCCACCGCCTTTTGAAAGAGATATGGTATTTCCTGTTTGAGTTAGGGTTTGAATCTCATTTGCAGGGTCGCTATCATTATCAGCAGATAGTGTGATACTTCCACCACCTTTTGACAGTGTGACCGTATTCCCATTTTGGGTGATCATCTGTAATTCATTTTGTGGATCCGCATCAGCGTCATTTACGTCATCGGGCAGAACGATGGTATTACCCTTACTCAAAGAAAGGTTATGTCCATTAACCGTCAAAGACTGAATCTCATTTTGGGGATCGGAGTCGCCATCACCATTGATCGTGCTTCCGGCTGTTTTTGCATAAAGTGCAAATGGAACCGAAACCAGTTGAGTTGTTCCCAGTACCTGATAATTGGAACCACCCTGGGCGTCAATAAGGGTCTCAAGATAATACGTTCCGCCGTCCCACTGAATGCCTGGAAAAAATCCACTTAGAATCTCCCCCTTTCCAAGCTGTAAATTGACCAACCCGAAAGAATTGCTGTAGGTATTGTGTCTTTCACTGTAAACAACCGTCCCTTCAACACCACCTGAACGAACATTGAATTTTACACTGATATTCTTGTTTAAAAGGGGATTTCCTGCAACATCTCGCGCTACTGCTTGATATTGTATTGCTTCAGGAGCCTGTGCACTAAGAATACCCGCGAAAACAAATAAGAAAAATGCTATAAATAGATTTGATTTCATGATTATTTTCTTGTTATTATGGTTTACAATTAAATTTTTATTGTTTAATAAAAGGAATGGTAAGTACTTCACCCGATGGGTAATTGATTAGCATTAGTAAATAGCTTCCTGCAACATAATTGTCTGTATTTAGCAGAACAGTTGTGTTGGAAGAATTTAGTTTTTCAGCATACACCATCTGACCCAGGGAATTCCAGATTTCCATTTTCAAATCAATGCGCCGATCTGAGTTCAGACTAAGACTTGCCCCGCTCATAACCGGATTTGGAAAAATGGAGGCTGACACCCCCGCAATGCCCGGCTCAAATGTTTTTACGGGAAAAAGTGGGTAGGGCTGCTGAAAACCCTGTGTAAAGGTAATTTTGTTTGATACGGTCGCGATCACAGGTTCACCAATGGTATATGCGAAATACATACCATCCGGAAGTGCCCCCCAATTACCACCTCCTGATAAAACAAAAGGTTGAAATGACTGCCCGAACGAAACACCAAAAAACCCGGTCAGAATCAACATAAAAAAGGTTTTTCTCATGATTATTAACTTTTTTGATTTACCAAAATTAAAATTTTAAAATCCTAATATTTTATGAGGCAGGTCAGCCATGTGGTTGACTTTTAACGAGGAATTTGTCGATGGAAACTATATGGTTGAGGAAAGTAGAACTGAAATAATAAAGAGCCGGTCACTTTGGTGACCGGCTCTTTGAAAACTGTCTGAGAATTAGTATTTGGTTTAGATAAAAAATTGGATTTTAGTCAATTACGATTGAGTCAGTATATTCTGACACTTTTGTTATTCAAACACATAGTTATTTGTTGAGTGGAATATCAGATTGAAAGTAAGTACTTCAATAGTATGAACAATGTTGATTTAAGTTTCATACTTAAGAAAATTTGACTAAAAGTGTTTATCATAAAAATTACAATTGGCCATCATTATTTAAAAAAAATATTTTTTGCAGTAAAGAAAATGTCGTTAACAAAAAATCTTGGATTTTGGCAAGGGCATCCATCTGATAAAATTGGAGTTAACTCTTGGTTCACCTTTTCAAAATCTGTACTGCCAAAGAAGGCAGGTTTTGAACCATTTTTACATTTTACAAGCAAATCAGCCATATTCTTTGCAACACATTGACCAATTGTTATTGCTTCTCCCCTGCCAAGGGGATTAGAGAC
>JAEUUM010000462.1 GCA_016787375.1 Saprospiraceae bacterium | reverse complement strand
CGGATAAACTTTTGCAATTTGAAGGTCGTTGATGTTTTTATCATTTGTCAAGATTACTGAAATATTGAAGGTATCCATTTTGGTTATGCAGTCAAATTTTGTCGTCAGGATTACTTTATATGTGCCTGATTTTGAATAACTGTGATCAGGTGATTGCTCCGTTGATGTGTTGCCATCCCCAAAATTCCACAAATATGCTTTTGCATTACCTGAAGCGTTAAAATCAACATTTTCATTCTTGATATTGTAGGTAACATTTAAGCTAACCGGACTTTCTGTTGTTGGAACAATACTGTTGATGGCACCTTGACTGAGTACATAAAAAGTTCCACTCGCAGATGACTCCAGAGCTGATGCCCGGATACTGTATTCTACATATTTGTCTTTGGTTACGCAAGAATCAACATAACTCACTGTTCCGGCATTCAATTTTTTTAATAAAACAAATGGATCAGAGGCCGAAAACCTTCTGAAGAGCTCGTAGTGATCATAGTTGTCGGCATAAGCATCCCAACTTAAGTTAACGTTGCCACTCATTTCAGTAATAGCCAGGTTTTGCATTGGCCTGATTGGATATTGAACCAGTGTAGGGTCACCCAACAGTGAAATATGAACAAACTGCGATCCGTACCCTGGATCATAATTTGAACTATTATTGTTCATTGCCAGTTTGGCTGCATATCCGATGGTCTCTCCCAAAGCCATGTGATGAAACTGCCAGTTAGGTCTTGCTGCCCAGGCATTACTGAGCGTCTGTCCACTGGCTAAAGCAGATCTTAAAAAGTTATTTTGAGAATCCCAATCACCAAAATAGCTGCCAAAAAGCATGGTAAAAACAGTCTGCAAACTGTCTGTTGCCAGGTTAAAGCTAGAATTGATTCCTGATGCAGAAACGTAGTTACCGCCACCACAACCATAGCTCCATATATAGCTTTCGTTCAACAGGGTGTTGCGATATTCTTTTACATCAACCTTCCCTATGCCGAACATGGCTGAAAAATTTTTGTACCCATTCTGAGAAAATCCTTCGGCATAACCGCCAAAATTGTCCTGTAGCAATCCGCGTCTCATGGGTGAAAAAGCTTTGGTCCGGAAAGCATGCGCTTTCTTAAAATATTTTTGAACAAGCTCAACTTCATCGTCAGCAAATGCAGGTAAATCATGAAAATCAACTCTTCCTACCTCAAGTTCTACTGGTGTTGGGAAATAAGTTTGGTCAAATTTTCCATCCCCCGGGATATTTCTGTTACGAGGGTCTGAGGCGGCAGCATCGTTGATGATCTCGTCTGTCCAATCGCCATTGACGTCACCATAATATCCATCAGCCGGCCAGGCACCCAGATGGTCTGGGTGGCCGTCAGGATTAAGATCACCGCTATATGGCACAGGTATATGCCCAATAAGAAAAAGTGCTCTTGTTTTAGAAGGATCAAGGTTATAAAACTCTTTGATTATTGATTTTACTTGAGTAACAGGCATATTATTTGGTACAACTTTATAGAGTGGAATCCAGCCTTCTCCCCGCAAATCTCCCAAGTACTGCGAGATTTCATTATCCAATGCAGGAACGAGCAAGGAGTCAACCAAAACAATAACTTTACCCCTGTATGCTTCTGGTTGGAGTTCTATTCCGGCGAATATGTAACCATAGGCAGTGTAAGGAGTACCATTTCTCAAAACCCTGTATTCATAAGCTTTCCCTATTTCTACATTGGTATCTGTCCATGCCGTATCTGTTTTGGTAAGTGTCTTTACAGGTGTACTCCAGGAAGCAGCATTTTTATTCCTCCTATAAATGACATAATTGGTGGCATCAGCATATTGATTCCATTTTATTTGTATCGATGGCGGGTTGTTATTGACTTTTGCCTCAAGCATTACACTTCTTTGAAAAGCGGCTTGACCGGATAACAAAGATGTTAAAAAGCACAATGATAACAATGTAAATATCTGTTTCATAGGGTTTAATTAAAATTTAATGATGGATAAAGATAGATAATTTTGGGATTCGTAGCAATTTTTAAAGATGAATTGAAAGGACAATCTATTTTTTTATAATCAAATGAAAAGTAATTGGAAACCAAACTTTTATTCAATGAGTTTTGAATTGATTTAATTAAGCTTTAAACTTATTGTCAAAGGCAGCATTAAAATCATCAATTGACAAGTCTAAATTATTGGCTTGGATAGAAAACAGTTTCCTGATCAAATCATAAATTTTTCAAATTCAGTGGTAAATAAGTGAGTGCAAGGATAAACTAAGCTTGAAAGGAATGATTTAGTACGAAAACCTTGGTTGTTTTAATTGAGGAGGGAGGGAGCATTTCACAGATTTTAAAATCGGTACGATCTCATATCTACAATTTAACAACAACTTTATTCAAAAGCCGGTATCTCTCATTGCTCTCCGGGCAAGTGGCTAAGCCCAACTCATCAAATTTTAATTTACAGCCGTATTGGCTCATCCAGCCGGACTGTTTTGCCGGGTTACCGATCATTAGTGCATAAGCCGGAACGTTTTTTGTAATAACTGCACCTGCTCCGATGAATGCATATTCGCCAATATCATGACCACAAACGATGGTGGCGTTGGCGCCTATTGAAGCGCCTTTTTTAACGGTAGTTTGTAGGTATTGATTCTTTCTGTTTACAGCACTGCGAGGGTTTATAACATTGGTAAAAACCATTGATGGACCTAAAAAGACATCATCTTCACAGATAACCCCTGTATATATGCTCACATTGTTTTGAACCTTGACATTATCTCCAAGTACAACACCAGGAGAAATGACAACATTTTGGCCAATATTGCAGTTTTGACCTATTTTACAATCACTCATGATATGGCTGAAATGCCATATTTTAGTTCCTCTGCCTATTTCACAAGGCTCGTCAATGTACGCCGAAGCATGGGCGAAATAATCCATAAAATTATAACTCAGGGTATAGTGGATACTGCTTCATAAATTCATTAATTTCATGCCTTACTTTGCGAATAACATCTTCATTTTGAACATTTCTGATGACCTCGTCAATCCATTCAACTATTTGATGGCATGCTTTGTCATCGATGCCCCTTGTTGTTATTGCTGCAGTTCCGATTCTAATACCTGAAGTTACCATTGGTGATTGATCATCAAAAGGAACCATATTTTTGTTGACTGTTAAATCAGCTCGCACCAATGCCTGTTCTGCCATTTTGCCTGTAACACCTTTGTTTCGCAAGTCAATCAGCATCAAATGATTATCTGTGCCCTCAGAAATTATGTTGTAACCCTTTTCAGATAGTGCGTGAACCATTGCTCTAGCATTAAGTACCACCTGGTGGGTATATTGTTTGTAATCGTCTTGAAGTGCCTCATAAAATGCAACAGCTTTTGCTGCTATCACATGTTCCAGCGGACCACCTTGCATACCTGGAAAAACTGCACTGTTCAATATATCTGACATTTTAATTGGTACGCCTGATTTTGTGGTTCGTCCCCAAGGATTTTCAAAATTTTGTCCCATCATGATGATTCCACCACGTGGGCCTCTCAATGTTTTATGGGTAGTAGAGGTGACGATGTGACAATGAGGCATGGGATCATTCAACAAGCCTGTGGCAATCAATCCCGCAGGATGAGCAATATCAGCCAACAATAATGCACCAACTTTATCTGCAATGGCTCTGAATCGCTCATAGTCCCAGTCGCGTGAATAAGCTGAAGCGCCACAAATGATTAATTTGGGTTTAACTTCCAATGCCTTTTGTTCGACTTTATCCATATTTATGCGGCCGGTCTCCTTTTCAACCCCATAAAAATTGGCTTGATAAACCTTCCCTGAAAAGTTAACAGGTGAACCATGCGACAGATGCCCTCCATGAGAGAGATCAAATCCAAGTATTGAATCACCGGGCTTAAGAATCCCCAGAAACACAGCAGCATTTGCTTGTGCGCCGGAATGTGGTTGTACATTGGCAAATTCAGCGCCAAACAATTTTTTTAATCTCTCAATAGCCAAAGTCTCTGCCTGATCAATAATTTCACATCCACCGTAATACCTTTTACCAGGGTAACCTTCGGCATACTTGTTCGTAAAACATGAGCCCATGGTTTGCATGACTTGCAGGCTGGCAAAATTTTCTGATGCTATCAATTCAAGACCGTGACGCTGTCGGTTCAGTTCATCCTCGAGAAGTTGTTCAATCACGTGATCACGATGCATAGGCTGATGATATTAAAAGTTAAAAAAATCAAAATTTAAGCTCAAAAATAGACTTTTATCAAGAATGTTTACGTTAATTTATTTACATTTACTTAACATGCCTGTAAAATTTTTCTTCACCTCCTTATTCATCTTGCTTTTGCAGTTTACATCTTCTGCCAAGAGTGATAAATTTAGATGTATGTGGCGTGAAGATCCATCAACTTCAATGGTCGTTGGTTGGGATCAATTAAGTGGGACTGCACCTGTGGTCTTTTTTGACACCAAAGATCATGGTAACGATTTATCAAAATACCGTTACAAGAAAAATCCCGATGCAGTAAGGGTTTTTCATGAAATGAACAACACGTTTGCCCGTTTCAACAACCTTTTGCCCAATACAGTTTACTTCCTGATAATCAAAGACAGTGAGGGCCAATCCCGAAGACTCTCGTTTAGAACAGCCCCAAACGATCCGAACACCCGACTTAGCATCATAGCAGGTGGTGATAGCCGTAACCA
>JAEUUM010000458.1 GCA_016787375.1 Saprospiraceae bacterium | reverse complement strand
TGTAATCAGGAGAAGGTGCCCGATAGGGCGGGCATTTATGTGATGACATTTATCGTCATCATGAGGTAAAATGGGTGCTGACAAGGGTATTTTAACTAAATTCCCCTACTTTTTCGACGATGAATGTCGGAATCTAAAGACCCGACGATGAATGTCGGGATCTAAAGACCTAACCCCTCTCCATAAGTAAGCTATGGAGAGGGGTTTCTTTTATGCAAGAATTCAAACTCCGAGTGCCTTCTCCGGATTGTAATCAGGAGAAGGTGCCCGATAGGGCGGGCATTTATGTGATGACATTTATCGTCATCATGAGGTGAAACACCCCAAGATCAATTCATATTAATTAAACCAGCTTTGAAACATAAATAGTTTTTTCTCGTTACAATATGTACGTGAGGTGCTTTTTTATTTGTGTTAAGCAAATATATTCCTCCTTAGCCATCGAGTTTAACAAGGCACACTGACACCGATTTATTTTCGACACTTTTTTACCCTAATTTTTAACAATCTGTTATGAAAAGATTTTTAGTTGTTTTAGTATTTTCTTTGATTTGTAATTTTGTTTTTGGACAAAAATTTTGGTTTGGGGGAATAAATGATGATTGGAACGAAGCAGATAATTGGAGTCCTGCTGGAGTTCCAACAGCCTCTGACTATTTATTGTTTTTCTCTGATGCAAATGTAATTTCAGTGCCAACCCAGTCTATTGGCGGATTGTTTATCCCGACTGCTGTAAATGTTAGTCTTCAAGGAAGTGGTACCTCTTTAACGATTCCTACAGCGACATTAATTGGTTCACTAACTTTAAATAATTCATTGAATATAATAATTACAAATAACTTTTCAGTTGATTTTGATGGAGTTTTGATAATGGGGCCAACAAATACAATAGGAGGTGCCGGAGGCTTTACATTGGTAAATGGAGGGAAGATAATAACACCAAATGTCTCAGGTTTAAATGGTTCCATAACTACAACAAGTAAATCTTTTTCTTCTGACGGAATTTATGAATTTAATGGAACGGCAGGGCAAGTGACAGGAACATTGTTGCCAGGGTTAATCTCAGGTACACTCACCATAAGCAATACGAATCCTGCCGGGGTTACCCTCTCAAATGATTTGACCCTCGAAGGTACTTCGCATTCTATAACTAGCAACTCAAAATTGGTTATACCACTTGGCAAGAACCTGAAAAATGATGGTGCTATTGCAATTGATGCATCAGCTTCTTTGAGTAATCTTGGAACTTTGAGTGGCACCGGTACCATATCCGGCAGTTTCAACAACCAGGCAATAATCTCTCCCGGAAGTTCTGCCGGAACAGTTACCATAACCGGTAATTATACTGCACAAAATACTTCAACACATATTATGGAGTTAACTTCAGGAGGGTATGACCAAATTAATATAACCGGTACTGCAAACTTAAACGGTGTACTCAATGTAACATTGGGGGGCAGTTATGAACCTAACAACGGTGATAATTTCAAACTTTTTAATTATGGCTCCAAAACGGGAACTTTCTCATCTGTAAATTTACCTGCCGGGTATAATTGGACTTTGACATATGGTGCCACATCAGTAGATTTGTTGTTTCAGGGGCCGTTACCAATTGAGCTCAGCAAATTTGAAGCGAACAAAAGAGATAAAACTGTAGTCTTGGACTGGGTGACCTCATCTGAGGAAAACAACGATAAGTTTGTTATTGAAAGAAGTATTGATGGTAAACTGTTTGAAAAGCTAAATGAATTAAAAGGAGCAGGTAACAGTCTTTCGACCAATTACTATAACTTTATTGACGAGAATCCACTCTCAGGGCTTAATTATTACCGATTGCGTCAGATTGATTTTGATGGTAAGAGTTCAGTCAGTGATCTTCGAATGGTAAAAATGGAGGCCGATTTAGGAATCACAGTATCTCCAACCATCGTTTCTGATCAGCTTAATATCCAACTAAACCAAGTTGTTGATAAACCTTACATGATTAACATCATTTCTCTTGGTACCGGAATCAGCATCAATCAGATTTCCGTTAAATCGGGTGATTTGAAATCAGATATTGACGTTTCATCCTTATCCCCAGGGAGCTATATTGCTCAATTGATTATAGGTAATGAGGTTCATAACCACGTTTTCATCAAGCAATAATAGTTTTTCGCCGGCAATTCGCAATTGAAATTTATACATACAATAAATCCAATGATTTTTTGGAAGGTATAAAACAAACTGACTTATTCCTTCGACAAGGATATTATTCTATTGTATTAAAATTCAAACTCTGAGTGCCTTCTCCAGATTGTAATCGGGAGAAGGTGCTTGATAGGGTGGGCATTTATGTGATGGCATTTATCGTCATCATGAGGTAAAATGGTGCGGGTAAGGGAATTTGAACTAAATTTACCTCTTCTCCTGACGATAAATGTCAGGATCTAAAGACCCAACCCCTCTCCACAGGAGAGCTGCGGAGAGGGGTGCCACTGGAGTTAATATTCAAACTCCGAGTGCCTTCTCCAGATTGTAATCAGGAGAAGGTGCCCGATAGGGCGGGCATTTATGTGATGACATTTATCGTCATCATGAGGTAAAATGGGTGCAGAAGAATATTCCCAATAGGGCGGATGTGACAAATCACAACAAAAAAAGCACCGAAATATTCCACTTCGATGCTTTTTTAAGTTGTAATAAATTGAATTACAATAATTTCTGTATTTGTGCTTCTAAGTCTTGTTGAGCATTCACTGCAGCTACTTTTCCGTCCTTTCCAATCAGAAAAGTTCTTGGTATTGCATCTACTCCCCAGTTTTTAGCTGCTTCTGTGTCCCATTTTCTTAGTTCTGAGACGTGATTTGGCCAAGCAAGTTTGTCTGCTGCTACTGCACCCAGCCATTTGTTTTTTTCTTCCTCCATTCTTGTTTTTAGTTCGGCGTTGTCAGTTATTCTTGATTTTGTTCTTTCATCAAGACCATCTAATGAAACGCTATAAACGGTGAAGCCTTTTTCTTTGTATTTGTTATATAGTTCAACTACATGTGGATTTGCTCTTCTGCAAGGGCCACACCAGCTTGCCCAGAAGTCAACTAACACTACTTTACCCTTTAATGAGGATAAAGCGATGTTTTTGCCTGAAGCATCAGGAAGGTTTATTTCAGGAGCATCCATTCCTACTTTGATTTTTTCTTTTGCCGCTTGCACAACTGCAGCTTGTTCAATCTGTTTTACGATTTCCACGTAACTTTTATCATATTCGCTGTCTTTGTACTGAGTACTCAATCTCTTGCTTATTTCTTTGTAAGTATCAATGAAATCAGGCATTCCTCTAAACAGAATGTTGCATAAGGACATTCCAACCAAAGCATCTTTTGTGTTCATCACACTGGCAATCGCTTGTTCTTTTGTGATTTCAGCACCTGCCGTAAATGGTTTGATGGTATTGATAAATTCGGATGAAGCTTCGGAGCCTTCGACCTTAACATCAAATTTTGGGAAATTATTCACATCACCAGTGATGTTTACTGATTTTTCTTTACCGTTAAATACTGTAAAAAATGAATTGGTTCCTACCTCGAACTTATAAAAACCGGGTTGAATACCTTCTTTAAGGTCAAATTTAAAATTACCTGAGGCATCTATGGTGGCACTGGCGTAGTCCTTAGGCATATTTCCACCACCAAAGCGTACCAGTTTCAAAGGCATGTTGGCCGCATTTGAAAAATTACCTTTTATGCCTTTGTCGCCCATTTGTGCGCAACTTGTCAAAAACAAAGATGCCAAAGTAAAGAAAAGGCAGATACTAAAAAATTTCTTCATGTTTTGTGTTTATAATTTATGTTCAATAATATTTTCTAATTGGTTGTTATAAGTTGAAAACCATTCTTGTATGCTTCCAAAGTCAACATTGTTGATTTTTATATTACCGTTTGTAACACTTCCCAATCTGGTGAACGGTATACTTTGGTTTAGCAGATACTCTTGCACCCTCGATTCGTTGCTTTCAGACATAGAAACAATTGCCCTGCTTTGAGATTCACCAAATAACGCAACATCCAGTCTAATATTATCCTCAGTATCTATTTTGAAACCTTTTTCATTTACAAATGAAGATTCCAATAAAGCAGCAAACAAGCCTCCGTCACTGATATCGTGTACGGAAGAAACAAGTTTTTGTTTAATAAGTTTTTTAATGGTTTCCTGAAGCTTTACCTCGTCTTCAAGGTTGAAATGTGGACAGTTGCTGTATTTTATGCCGTGAATCGTGCGAATATACTCTGAACTACCAAGATCGTTTTGCGTCTGCCCAAGTAAATAGATTACATCGCCCTCTTCTTTGAAATCTAATGTAGTATGATTCTGTACATCTTCAAGTATGCCTACCATTCCGATGGTCGGGGTAGGGTATACAGGTATTGTTTGATCACCGATTTGAGATTGGTTGTAAAAACTCACATTACCACCGGTGACCGGTGTTTCAAACTTGCGGCATGCTTCACCCATACCTTTTATAACTTGTACAAATTGCCAGTAAACCTCCGGGTTATACGGATTACCAAAATTCAGACAATTTGTTACACCAACCGGTTCGCCTCCAGAGCATACAATGTTACGAGCTGCCTCAGATACTGCAATCATCGCACCTTTGTAAGGGTCAGCAAAAACATAAGCCGAATTACAATCAACTGTCATCGCCAATGCCTTCTCTGTTCCTTTAATATATGAAACAGCAGCATCCGATGGTGCATTTGTGGTTACTGTATTGGTTCGAACCATTGAGTCATATTGTTCATATACCCATCTTTTTGAGACAAGGTTTGGAGCTGACATCAGGGCTTTTGCTGTTGCAACGATATCACTCGGTTCAGGTACCTGATTTGTTTTGAATGATTTTATTTGTTCAAGATATTTTGGTGTGGTGAATTCACGATCGTACACAGGGGCACCTCCTCCTAAAACGAGTGATTCTGCAGGTACTTCTGCCACAAGGGTTTGACCTTCATAAAATTCTATCATTGGGCCTTCTGTTACTTCTCCAATTATTTCACATTCAAGGTCCCATTTATCGTATATGTCGAGAAGTATTTTTTCCTGTCCGGGTTCACAAACTACAAGCATACGTTCTTGGCTTTCAGACAACAATATTTCCCAGGCATGCATATTTTTTTGTCTTGTTGGTACTTTTGAAAGATCAATTCGCATACCCAATCCGGCCTTTGCACTCATTTCAGATGTACTACAGGTAATTCCGGCAGCACCCATATCCTGCATTCCGTCAACAACTTTTGCTGCTATTGCCTCAAGTGATGCTTCAAGGAGTAATTTCTCTTGAAAAGGGTCACCTACCTGCACAGCAGGGAGGTCTTCCGCTGAATCTTCGGTGAGGTCTGCTGATGCGAACGTTGCACCATGAATACCATCTTTGCCGGTAGCAGAGCCAACAATCAATACAAGGTTACCTACTTTGCCGGCTGTTGCTGAAACAGTTTCTCCATGTTTTAAGATTCCAACAGACATCGCATTTACAAGGATGTTTTGGTTGTAACATTCGTTAAAATAAACTTCACCACCTACAGTAGGCACACCAAAACAATTCCCATAATGACCGATTCCACTCACTACACCTTTTATTAGTCTTTGAGTGTGAGCATTTTCGATATTTCCAAATCGCAGTGAATTTAATGCTGCAATTGGTCTGGCTCCCATGGTGAAAATATCTCTGTGAATACCACCTACCCCAGTCGCTGCGCCTTGAAATGGCTCGAGAGCACTTGGATGGTTGTGCGATTCGATCTTAAAAGCACATGCAAGACCACCACCAATGTCAACCAATCCTGCATTTTCTTCACCCGCCGCTACTAATAATTTTTTGCCGTCTCTTGGTAGGGTTTTAAGATATTTGATTGAGTTTTTGTAAGAACAATGCTCTGACCACATGACTGAATAAATACTCAATTCAGTAAAATTTGGATTACGACCAAGTATCTCTTTTATTTTTTCAAATTCAGCCTCAGTAAGACCAAGACTTTGAGCTGTTTTTAGGTCCGGAAGTATCTCTGTTGATTGCATAGTTTATTGGAAATTAGCCACAAAAATACATTCTTTACCCAACTAATTTGAATCTCGGTAAGTTTTATTTAATCAATTGATTGATTGCTAAAAATAATACGAGGTAGATCCACAGGATGTCAAGAAAATGCCAGTAGAGTGTGAGGATTTTTAGCTTAAGCTTCTTGAAAGGATCAGAAAAATATATAAGCACACTCACAGGCTCCTTCATTCTGTTTCTGGCGGCTAAATAAAACATAACCAAAAATGTCAAACCTGCAATAACATGCAGGAAGTGCAGTGCCGACAAAACATATAAATAAGAAGCAAGATTATTGTAGTTTATAAAGATATTGCTTGAAAAAAGGGTCTTCCAGGCGAAAATTTGTAGGATTAAAAAAATCATGGTCAGGCAAACGGTTATCAGCAGATTAGCTTTGTATGCCTCAGTATCGTCGTTCAAATAACTTTTTTTTGCCTTTATAAGCGTAAAGCTGCTGCCTAGCAAAATCAGTGTGTTAAATAAGAATAACCAGGGAACTTGGATTGGTGGAATTTCAGGACGCTGTATTCTGTTATACATATAGGCTCCTGTAATGGCTAAAAACAACATCGTAACACCGGCAAGAACGAGTATGAGTATGATGTTGTATGGATGAAACGTTAAATTGCTGTCAGAACCGTCGATTATGATTCTATCTGATTTATATTTGTTCATATTCTTAATTGGTTAAACTTTATTTGTAACAAAGAATTATTAATTAAGATCAAACCAAAATTAATTTTTAATGAATAAATTATTCGTTCTCTTTCTTTTATTACTTTCCAATTTCGGATTTACTCAAATTTTTGAAAGATATAATGTCCCTTTTGTAAAAAACGGCAATGTTCTGGATTTTCCTTTGACCGGAGGCTTAAATGCGCCTCAGATTTCAGGAGTTGACCTGAATCATGACGGGATGACCGACCTTTTTATAAATGACAGGATTGGAGGAGTACCCTTGTCCTTTGTTTTTGATCCCTCAGCAGATTCAAAATACCGATTTGAGCCGGGTTTGACCCGATATTTTCCTAAAACAACTAATTGGGCTTTGATGCTCGATTTCAATAAAGATAACATTCCGGATTTATTTACTTACAGTGTGGCAAGTGGCATTGACGGAGTTACAGTATATAGGGGGAAGTGGGTTTCTGATACCCTTCATTTTGATTTGGTTCACTCAACTGGAGGTCCATCAAATTTAATCATACCATTTTCACTGGCAAACGGAACCAAAACGAACTTATATGTAACGCCAATTGACATTCCTGCATTTGAAGATATGGATCACGATGGTGATTTGGACATACTTTCATTTGATTCTGGTGGTGGTTTTATTAATTATTATCGCAACAACAGCATTGAAAAAGGTTTTAAATCTGACAGTTTGTTATTTACGGTATCTGACCAATGTTGGGGAAAGGTCTTTGAGGGTTTGTCTTCAACTATTGCAATGTCAGCGGATCCTGACCAGTGTTCGTTGGGTTTGTTGGGTGGCGGTATGACCTCCAGGCACGTTGGTTCAACTTTACTGGCTCTTGATTTGGATGGTGATAATGATGAAGACATGTTGGTAGGGGATGTGTCCTATGGGAAAATCACAGGTTTGTTCAATAATGGCAACAACCAAAAAGCTTGGGTAACTTCCCAGGACACTGCTTATCCGAAGTACAATGTGCCTGTGAATTATCCTGAATTTCCGGCATCTTATAAAGCAGATATTGGTGCAGACGGAAAGCTGGATTTGATTTTTTCACCAAATTCGACAGGAATAACGGAAGATAGAAGTGTTTTTCAGGTGTATAATCCGGAATCTGCCGGTTTTAATCAAATGCAGAAATCAAATTCGCCATTTTTAGTAAATGAAATGCTCGACCTGGGTTCAGGCACGCACCCAACTTTTATGGATATCGATAATGACGGGGATCAGGATATGATCGTAGGGAATTTTAATTATTTTACAAACATCACAGAGAGAAATGGGAGACTTTATCTTTTTCTCAATATTGGCAATACCTCTCAACCATCGTTTGAATTAACCGATTCAGATTATCTGGGATTCTCTGTTTATTCTAAGGAAAATTGGGGTTTTGCCCCTTCAGCAGGTGATTTGGATGGCGATGGAGATGTAGACTTAATGGTTGGTAGCGAAGATGGTACCCTCTATTATGCTGAAAATATTGCAGGACAAGGAAATGAACCAATCTTTGCGAGTGTAGTCACAAAGTACAAAGGTATTGACGTAGGCCAGGCATCTACACCTTTTATATTTGATGTTGATGAAGATGGATTAAATGATCTGGTAATTGGAGAAAGGAATGGAAATGTAAATTATTTGCCAAATATCGGAACCACCAACCTGCCTGATTTTGCTGCAGATGTTGACAAATCACCAAACTTCAACTTTTTTGGTAAAATTGACACAAGAGATTCAGGATTCGCAAGTGGTAATTCATCACCAATTATGCTTAAAATAAAAGGTAAATTACACCTGATTTCCGGTGCACTAAATGGAAATATCCATTTTTACAAAGATATTGAAAATAATTTTGCAGGCAAGTTTACCCTAATTACCAAAAATCTTGGAAACATTAAAGAAGGAGAAAGGGTCAAACCGGTTCTTGTGAAACTTTATCCGGGAGAAAATTACGAAATGGTG
The DNA here is from genome assembly GCA_016787375.1 of Saprospiraceae bacterium. Lineage (GTDB taxonomy): Bacteria > Bacteroidota > Bacteroidia > Chitinophagales > Saprospiraceae > JAEUUM01. The sequence goes on along the minus strand of JAEUUM010000458.1, from coordinate 1,298 downwards.
GTTGGCAACATGAGAGGTGGTTTGGGCATATTCGATACAAACCTGCCGACGAAAACCACAGGTACTGATAATTTGCTTGAAACTTCAATTTTTAAAATTTACCCTAACCCTGCCGGAAATTATATAAAAATTCAGGATGACAAAAATTCATATCATACCATAGATTTGAACATATATGACCAGATCGGCCGATTGGTTAAAAGCCAGAGTATTGTTGTTAATTCTGAAATGATTCAGATTGATGATTTGGCTTCGGGAATGTATTTTATTGAGTTAAAATCCGGAACTGAGCGCAAAACTTTTAAGATTCTAAAGCAATAATGTTTTGTGATATCAGTCTAAGTGGTTTAGTCTTTTCAGAACAATTAATCGAAGTTATGCTTGTTCTGATAAGTCGTTAAATGCCAGGCGAGCAATTAACATAATCCACAATATTTTAAAACAGATTTACAATTAGCTCCTGCCGAACATATTTGGGTTGAATCCTTTCATGCCCTGACCTTTGCTCATGGTGTGCATGAATTTCTTCATTTGCTCGAACTGTTTTACAAACTGATTCACTTCGTGGATGGTTTTGCCGCATCCACGGGCTATCCGATTTTTGCGACTCATGTTCAGGATATCAGGATTTCCACGTTCTTCTTTTGTCATGGATTGTATAATGGATTCCACCTTTGCGAAGGCTGAGTTATCGATATCAAGATCCTTGGTAACTTTACTCATACCAGGAATCATGTTCATAAGTGATTTAATATCACCCATTTTTTTGATCTGATTAAGTTGAACCAAAAAGTCGTCAAAGTCGAATTTGTTTTTCTTGATCTTTGCTTCAATCTTTTTGGCCTCTTTCTCGTCAAATTCAGATTGTGCTTTTTCAACCAAAGATACTATGTCACCCATACCGAGGATTCTCTGAGCCATACGGTCGGGGTAGAAAATGTCGAGGGTTTCCATTTTTTCACCCATCGATACAAACTTGATGGGTTTGCCAACGGTGTATTTGATTGAAAGGGCAGCACCACCACGGGTATCGCCATCCATTTTAGTCAGTACGACCCCGTCATAGTTGATTCTGTCATTAAAGTTTTTGGCAGTATTTACAGCATCCTGACCCGTCATAGAGTCCACAACGAAAAGCGTCTCTTGCGGTTGAAGCTTATTTTTTAATGACTCAATTTCAGCCATCATGTCTTCATCGATTGATAAACGACCTGCTGTGTCTACAATAACTACATCATAGCCATTTGCTTTTGCATACTTTACAGCATTTTGAGCAATCTCAATCGGGTTTTTATTTT
>JAEUUM010000520.1 GCA_016787375.1 Saprospiraceae bacterium | reverse complement strand
TATGTTGGTTCATGGACTTGAAACAAGGCTGTCCTCGATTCAAAAAGTATACAACTTATTCGAAGAGGTTGGTTTACCGGATGCAAAACGAATTTACGAATCTTATCCGCATCAACTCTCAGGGGGACAGAAACAACGTGTTATGATTGCAATGGCTATGGCTTGCAATCCCTCATTGTTAATTGCGGACGAACCAACCACTGCTTTAGATGTAACAGTCCAGAAAAAAATACTTGAAGTACTGAAACAGCTCTGCCAAACCAAAAGTATGGCGATGTTATTCATTTCTCATGACTTGAATCTAGTTAGAGAATTGGCAGATAGAATATTGGTCATGTATAAAGGTGAAATCGTCGAGCAAGGAACAGCTAAATTAATTTTTGAGAATCCCAAGCACCCTTACACAAAAGGTTTATTAAACTGCAGACCGCCTATCAACAAAAAGTTGAAAGTGCTTCCTACATTAGCGGATTTTATGCAATCTGAAGGAAAGATTGTTTATGAGAACGATGCTAAGCAAATTCCATCGGACAACGTTATTGGTCCTGAAGAACACGAAGCCATTTTAAAAGTAATTGAGTCTCAGTCACCCTTGCTTTCAATTCAAAACTTAACAACTTCGTTCACTTCATCCGGAAATTTTTTCTGGAACCCAAAGAAAAAATTCAAAGCCATTCAAGAAATTAGTTTTAACCTGTATAAAGGCGAGGTTTTAGGATTAGTAGGAGAATCTGGAAGCGGGAAGTCTACACTTGGAAGAACAATTTGCCGATTAATCGATTCTGAAAGTGGCTCTATTATGTATAATGGCGTTGAGCTATCGAAGTTTTTTGAAACAGAATTCAGAAGCTACCGGAAAAAAATCCAAATAATATTTCAAGACCCTTATGCTTCTCTAAATCCAACCATGAAAATAGGGGAGGCCATTCTTGAACCAATGATTGTGCATAATTTGAATGGAAACAGGAATGCTCAATTGGCAAAAGTGTACGAACTAATGGAAAGCGTCGGTTTACCTGCAGATTCTTATGATAAATACCCTCATGAATTTAGTGGAGGTCAAAGACAGAGAATTTCAATAGCCAGAGCTTTATCTTTGGAACCTGAAATTCTAATTTGTGATGAGTGTGTTTCTGCCCTGGATGTTAACGTTCAGGCTCAGGTACTGAATCTTCTGAATGAGCTGAAAGAAAAATACAAATTAAGTCTGTTGTTTATTACCCACGATTTATCAGTAGTCAGATTTATTTGTGATAGAGTAATGGTAATGAAAAGCGGAAAATTGGTGGAGCTTGGTTCGGTAGAGCAAGTTCTGGACAATCCTGCCTCAGAATATACCAAATTATTGCTTGATTCAATTCCAAAATAATTAGAAAATCTAATTTTAGATCCTAAATAATTGGGCTTTAGACTGCAATTATGCACAATTCACTTGAGTTTTATCCGGCATTGTTGGCTAATGATTCAGTCAACAGAATGAGCGTTGTAATAATGTAGAATATCATTTTAATTGAAATCTAACGAGCACCAAATAGCAGACTTCCAATTCTGACCATGTTGCTGCCGGCTTCAATGGCTAATTCATAGTCTCCACTCATACCCATAGAAAGTATTTTGAAATCTTGATTTTTTGAATATTCGGACTTGAATTTATCAAACAAAGATTTCAACTGTTTGAATTCATTTTTAATCTGGTTATTATCATGGGTAAAACTGGCCATTCCCATAAGTCCGTGTATATTGGTGTTTTTTAAATTATCAAAACTTCCGCTACTAAGTTCAGAAAGCAATTCGTCCGGTGTGAAACCGGATTTGGTTTCTTCAGTTGCAATATGAACTTGCAATAATATATTCGTGCTTATGTCCAATTCCTTTGATTGTTTTTCAATTTCAGCTAAAAGCTTCATACTACTCACAGAATGAATCAATTCCACATTTGAAATAATCTGTTTGACTTTATTGGATTGAAGATTACCAATGAGATGCCATTTTATATCACTTGGTAAAAGAGGTTTTTTTGAAAGTAATTCCTGTACTTTATTCTCACCAAAAATCCTTTGACCTTCATCGTACATTGATTTTATTTCTTCAGCGCTTTTAGTCTTCGAAACGGCTACCAATTGGACGCATTTTGACTCGAGTTGTTCTGACAGGGTGTGGTAAAATTTTTTATCAATCATATTAATGGAAGGATTGAATTTTTAAAATAACCCATTAATCTGTGCTTCAACTTTATTTATTACAAGTCCTAAATCTTCAAGATTATTGACAAAGTCTATCTCATCTATATCCACAATGAGAAGCTTTTTGCCATCATAGCTTGAAATCCAATTTTCGTAACGCTCATTCAGCCTTTTCAAATAATCAAGACTTATGGTTCCTTCATAATCTCTGCCACGCTGTTGAATGTGGTTCACAAGAGTCGGAATGGTGGCCTTTAAATAGATCAATAAATCCGGTGGTTCGATTTGGGAGGACATGGTTTTAAAAAGTTCGAAATAATTTTGAAAATCTCGCCCTGTCATTAAACCCATGTCGTGAAGATTTGGAGCGAAAATATAAGCATCCTCATAAATAGTACGATCTTGAATCACCGTTTTGTCGCCTGAAATTATCTTCAAAACTTGCTGATAACGATTGTGCAAAAAGTACACCTGCAGGTTGAATGACCAACGCTGCATGTTATTGTAAAAGTCACTCAAATATGGGTTGTTATCAGTAGACTCATAATGAGCATCCCAGTTGTAGTGTTTAGAAAGTGCGGTAGTAAGTGTGGTTTTGCCGGCTCCGATATTACCTGCAATAGCCACGTGCTTTATGCCTTTTGTGTTAATTGGTTTACTCATGTTGGTCTATATGCTAAAAATCGGCTCTAAAATACAACCTACATTTAATTTTTCACCAAAAAAAGTTGTTTTGACGATAAGAAGTAAATGCTTATCTAATAAAATCATTTAATTTTGACGTCAACCCTTATATTGCAGCTTTATTCAAAGA
>JAEUUM010000428.1 GCA_016787375.1 Saprospiraceae bacterium | reverse complement strand
AATCAGGTTTTGTATCCAATGGTTGGACGTCTAAATCTGCATGATGATTGATTGACAGTTTCTCCCCTTCAAACTCTGGCACATATTCAATTTCACTCGTTGACCTTAAATAAGTGAAATAAATTATCGCCGGTTCAACACTCTTGTATAGTACGATAAGCAAGAAGGAAAGGACTACAATTTGTTTCAAATGTTATTTTTTTGCAATATTAAGCTCATTTAGAGCAAAACTCAAGCCATTTTTTAAATCCTTAGTGAATTTTAATAATCTAAATCTTTGAATGACCACTTTTATTGCATTTTACAATAATAAATACACTTGATTGGATGTGTTTTTGATCTCGATTATTGCTAAAGTTATAGTCTCAATAATTAATCAAGTTTAGCAACAAACATCTATTATCAAATTATTTCCTTACAACATCTAAATTCACTTGGATTCATATGAATAAGCTTGATGAAATTCAGCTAAATGGTTTGACCGGGTTTACTCAAATTTAACCAAAAAATGGTCACACTAAAATCAGTGACTTGGATTTTTTCAGAATCTTCTCTAAAAACAATTAACAAGAGAAAAATATCCAAATTAATCAAATTATTAATCCTCATTAAATTAATAAACAATAATTAACACATTTATAAAATTTATAATTATTTTAATAAATATATGTTTTAAGCCATTTCTTATTGGTCAAAAATTGATTACAGAAGTAATTTGATTGTCACAGTTTAATGAAATTCGATTAGTTAAAGTCTCGAATTGCAGGAATATTTGCAGTTGGAAAGTCAACTTATTTTAGGTTTTCATCCAATTTATTTAATAAAAAAGGTTCAACTGTATGACAATTTTAATGATTTACATAGCCCTTCAACTCCTATTTATTGTTGGTTGTCTGTACATATTGTTATTCAATTTTTCGGCATTGAATTCAAATCGAACCAAGTTTTCTATGTCCGAATATACTCTGCTAAAATTTGATTCTAGTTCACACACTCAAATTCACGCATCGATTTTCAGGCACAAATTCCTAATAAATTACAAAACCTGATTCAGGTCAATAGAACCATAACCCCAAAAAACAACACAATCCCAGAATCCAAAGAATTAATTTCAAACAACATCAATAAATCAACGATCATGCAAAAGTTTTTACTTTGGATCACACTATTTTGCAACACAATTTTGATTTCAACAGCTTCTGCTGAGAAGTCAAACACAAACCCAAGAGAACTTCTACGACCACTAGTCGAAAAAAATTCTTTTAATCCGGCGAATCAAACCACTAGTCTAATAGGGGATAATTATTCGTATAGTTATACCTTAAGTGAAACGAAAGAAAAGCCAAACAATTATTTTGAGCTTGGATCTTTTGGACATTCTTGGAATTCCTCTCCAATGAATCGTGGCAATTTAGTTTGGACCTTGGATGATATTGGTTTATTTGAAATCAAATGCAATAACAATGGTACAAAATACAACTCAAGCGATGATTACATCGAATTTTATTTAAACCCCAGTGGTACAGACCTAAGCCCGAGTTATACCGTTTCGGTAAGCAGTGGGACGGTCACTCCCACGACCGGAACATATGGAGCGCCAACTTATTTTAGGCTCCAAAATGGGTCCTCGGGAGCAGGTAATGTAACCATAACGGTTAAAGATGCCATAGACCCGGGAGCCTCAATCAGCCAAGTTCTGGTTGACCCTGGATCTTGCTCACCATGTATTAATAATCTGACTTACCAGCTATGCAATGGGGAGTCATACACAATTTCAGTCCCGGCGGGAATTACTAACCCGCAATGGTATAAAAACGGGGTCGCTATCCCCGGATCAATCGGCAATGCAATATCATACCTCGTTACTGAAGCGGGGTCTTATTCGTTTACAGGGATTGATGCGACTGGATGTGAAGTACAGGAATGTTGCCCCATTTTATTTACAAAATGCGTCTTTGACCTAGCGCTCTACAAAAAACTTGCTCCAGGTCAAGATTCAATATTAGCTCCGGGAAGTCCAGTTACTTTCAGGATTTCTGTTGTTAATCAAGGAACCATTAGAGCGGATAATATTCAGGTTACTGATTATATACCATCTGAGCTGACCCTAAACGACGCTGATTGGACGGCCCCCGTGGCTTCAAAAACAACTATCCTATTAAATTCAGGACAAGAACTACCTGCAGGTGGATTGGCACCTGGTCAAACAGCTAATGTGGATATTACTTTTACCCTTAAAACTCCACTTCCATCGGGTATTCAAATTGCAAACTGGTCTGAAATCAGTGCTGCAACTGATTCAATAGGTGGTGTTAAAACTGATATTGATTCCTCCCCGGATCAAAATCAGTTTAATGACAAATATTTGGTAGATAATTACATTGATGGCAATGGCAAACTAGGTGGAGACGAAGATGATCACGACCCTGCTTACATTTATACAAACAAATTTGATCTTGCTTTGTATAAAAAGTTATCGAATGGTCAATCATCAATGATTAACCCTGGAAGTGATGTTAAATTTACAATAACCATTGTAAACCAAGGGAATATTTCAGCGAACAACATTCAGATCACGGATTATATTCCGGCTCAAATGACTCTAAATGATGTAACCTGGACGGCTGCTGGTGCAAATGCCACTAAACTGTTAACAGTAGCTAATGGTTTACTTCCAGCGGGAGGTCTGGCACCGGGAGCAACGGTTTCGGTTGACATTACCCTGAAAGCTAATTCACCATTAGCCTCAAATACCAACTTGGTTAACTGGGCTGAAATTTCAGCTAACACCGATTTGGCAGGAAATCCAGTAATTGATTTTGACTCAACACCTGACCAAAACAATACAGACACATTTATTCTGGATGATAATATTGACGGAAATGGCAAAAATGGTGGTGATGAAGATGATCATGACAAAGCAGAGGTGGTTGTTAATCCATTTGACCTTGCTCTAGTTAAAAAATTGGCGAATGGCCAATCTTCAATGGTTAAACCAGGTGATGATGTAAATTTCACAATAACCTTAGTTAATCAAGGATTAATACCAGCAGGAAGCATTACAATTACCGATTACATTCCAGCCCAAATGAGCTTAAATGATGCTGCCTGGACAGCTTCCGGTGCTAATGCAACAAAAGTGTTAAGTATAGCAAATGGTCTATTACCGGTTGGTGGACTACAACCTGGTGCTTCAACAACAGTCGATATTAAACTTAAAGCAAGTTCACCATTGGCTTACAACACCAAATTGGTTAACTGGGCAGAGATATCCGCAGCTACAGATGACAAAGGTGCTACTTTACCAGATATAGACTCAACACCTGATTCAAATCAGGCAAATGATACTTACCTCGCAGATAATGATCTAAATGGAAATGGCAAAAGTGGTGGAGATGAGGACGATCACGATCCGGCTGAGGTAGTAGTAGAGCCTTTTGACTTGGCTTTGTATAAAAGATTGGCGAATGGTCAGCCTTATATGATTAATCCAGGCGATAATGTAAACTTTACAATTGTAGTAAAAAATCAGGGAGCAATTGCGGC
>JAEUUM010000420.1 GCA_016787375.1 Saprospiraceae bacterium | reverse complement strand
CCAGAAAATGATCAATCAGTACTTTGTGATCCGGTAAATGCTTAAAAATAGATAATACTCCGTTCTCAAGTTCGTCATCGTTGATCACTATTCTCATTCTTTGCCCACCTAAAACATAAGAAGGTCTCACGAGTACAGGATATCCAACCTCCCTTGCTATTTCCAGTGCTTCATCTACGTCTGTTGCGACACCGTATTTTGGATAAGGAATTTCAAGTACTTTTAAAAGATCTGAAAAAGAACCTCGATCTTCTGCCAAGTCCATCGATTTGAAATCAGTTCCAATGATTTTAATTCCTTTCTCATGAAATTTTTGTGCAAGCTTCAAAGCTGTTTGACCACCTAACTGAACGATAACACCCTCTGGTTTTTCAAGATCGATAATCTCCTCAATATGTTCCCAGTATACTGGTTCGAAGTATAGTTTATCTGCAATGTCGAAATCAGTAGAAACGGTTTCAGGGTTGCAGTTAATCATGATTGCTTCATAACCGGCTTCTTTTATTGCCAATAAACCATGTACACAACAGTAATCGAACTCAATGCCTTGTCCGATTCTGTTTGGGCCGGAACCCAAAACAATAATTTTCTTCTTATTAGATGGTATGGACTCGTTTTCAGTGTCAAAGGTAGAATAGAAATAAGGTGTTTTTGCCTCAAATTCCGCAGCACAGGTATCAACCATTTTGAAAGTCCGACGAATGTTTAGCTGCTTTCTTCTTTTTGTGACAGCATCCTCATCTACCCTTAGCAACCAGGCTATCTGTGCATCAGAATATCCTGATTCTTTAAGTTGTCTGAAAAAATCTACCGGGATGTCTTCAGGAAGATTGTAGCGTAAAACTTGTTCTTCCATTTTGACCAATGTTTTAATTTGTTTTAAAAACCAAGGGTCAATTTGGGTGATTTTATGCACTGTTTTTTCAGGAATACCCAATCTTAGTGCATCTTTTACCCGATAGATGCGATCATCGCTGGCTTTCTCTAACCTTTCAAGAATATCTTGTGTATTGATCCACTCTTTTTTGTCGGCACCAAGTCCGGCCCTGTTGTTTTCCTGTGATTGACAGGCTTTTTGCAGAGCTTCCAGGAAATTTCGTCCAATAGCCATAACCTCTCCAACTGATTTCATTTGTAACCCAAGTCTATGGTCAGAACCAGAAAACTTGTCGAAATTCCAGCGAGGCATTTTAACAATTACATAATCCAAAGATGGCTCGAAGTAGGCAGAAGTAGTTTTTGTAATTTGATTATTGAGTTCATCGAGATTGTATCCTATGGCAAGCTTTGCTGCAATTTTGGCAATTGGGTAGCCTGTTGCTTTGCTGGCAAGAGCCGAAGATCGCGATACCCTCGGGTTGATTTCTACTGCGATTAATTCCTCAGTTTCAGGGTCTTGTGCAAACTGAACATTACACCCTCCTGCGAAATTACCCATAGAGCGCATCATTTTAATTGCTTTGTCACGCATATCCTGATAAGCTGTGTCAGAAAGGGTCATTGCGGGCGCAACCGTGATGCTGTCACCTGTGTGAATACCCATTGGGTCGAGATTTTCGACTGTACATATAATGACAACGTTATCGTTTTTGTCTCGTAAAAGTTCAAGTTCAAATTCTTTCCAGCCAAATACAGCTTTTTCTACCAATACTTCATGAGTGGGGCTTGCATTAAGTCCCCTTTTGAGTGCTTCATCAAAATCAGCTGGCTTCATTACAAATCCGCCACCTGTGCCACCCAGAGTAAAAGATGGTCTGATAACAAGTGGGAAACCAATTTTCTGAGCAGCTTCTTTTCCTTCCAGATATGAATTAGCAATAAAACTCGGGGCTACTTTCATTCCTATTTCAACCATGAGCTTTCTAAACAACTCCCTGTTTTCGGCTCTTTCTATGGCTTCAACATCTACACCAATCATTTTTACACCATATCTTTCCCAAACACCCTGAGCTTCTGCTTCAAGAGCCAGATTCAAAGCAGTTTGTCCTCCCATTGTAGGTAATACGGCATCAATTTTATGTTTCTCGAGAATTTCAATGATGCTTTCAACCTTAAGTGGCATCAGATAAATGTTATCGGCTGTAACAGGATCTGTCATGATGGTAGCCGGATTCGAATTTATCAGGGTCACTTCAATACCTTCCTCT
>JAEUUM010000415.1 GCA_016787375.1 Saprospiraceae bacterium | reverse complement strand
CGTACTATTCTGGTTTCAAGTCCATGAAATCTGTGATAAGCCATTGTAATCGCCTCCTGAAATCTCTTAGCTTCATCATAAACTCCACGAGGTCCAATTGGGTTAACATTTCCCCAATATTCTTCTGGCTGTGGATGAACCAATGGGTCACCGTAAACTTCTGATGTGGAAGCAATCATGAATCTTGCATTCTTTTCTTTTGCCAGACCTAATAAGTTATGAGTTCCAAGCGAACCAACTTTTAGTGTTTGAATGGGCATTTGCAAATAATCTATTGGACTTGCCGGAGATGCAAAATGCAAAATATAGTCAAGTTGACCGGGAACGTGAACAAACCTAGTAACATCATGATGATAATAGGTAAAGTCCTTATTCGGAAACAGATGCTCAATGTTACTTAAAGACCCGGTAATCAAATTATCCATCCCAATAACCTCATATCCTTCTTTGATAAATCTATCACAAAGATGAGAACCCAAAAATCCGGCTGCACCGGTTATTAATACTCTTTTCTTAGACATCGAATTTAATTAATTATCACGTTATATTATACCAACATCATCATTGATTCTTTTACTTTACTGCAAATCATCTGAAGCATTTCCTCTGTTAACTCAGTGTGCATTGGTAGTGAAAGAACCTCTTTTGCTGCTTTTTCTGACTCCGGGAAATCACCCGCTTTATAACCATCACCTTTGTAAGCATCTTGCAAATGCAGAGGGACAGGGTAATAAATCATTGATGGAATACCCACCTCAGCAAGTGTTTTTTGTAGCTCATCTCTGTTTTCACCAACCCTCAAAGTGTATTGGTGAAAAACATGGGTTGAATTTAATGCCCTCCCGGGTATTTTTATGCCTGAAACGTTTTTCAGATGTTCGTCATAATAAGAAGCAGCTTTTTGCCTCGCAGCAATATAGGAATCCAGATTTTTCAATTTCACACCCAAAATGCCTGCTTGAATTGAATCAAGTCTTGAATTAACGCCAATCTCTTCGTGAAAGTATTTCACTTTGGAGCCATGATTGCAGATAACCTTGATTTTATCAGCTAAATCTGTATTATTGGACATTAAAGCACCACCATCACCATAGCATCCCAAATTTTTTGAAGGGTAAAATGAAGTACACCCGATATGACCTATCGACCCGGCTTTTTTCACTTCACCATTTGAAAAAGTAAAATCTGCCCCAATTGCTTGAGCATTGTCTTCTACAACATAAAGATTGTGTGTATTTGCAATCTGCATTATTTTTTCCATATTGGCAACTTGACCGAAAAGGTGCACCGGAATGATGCACTTTGTTCGTGGGGTTATTGCTGCCTCGATTTTATCCTCATCGATGTTAAATGTATCGACTTTGATATCAACAAAAACTGGTTTTAATTTCAAAAGTGCAATGACCTCTGCTGTGGCCACAAAAGTAAATGGCGATGTAATCACCTCATCTCCGGGTTTTAAATCCAAAGCCATAAGTGCTATTTGGAGAGCATCGGTTCCGTTTGCACATGGTATGACAGATTTCATGTGCAAATATTCTGCAAGATTTGACGAAAATCTTTGTACCGGCGCACCGTTTATATAGTACCCTTTGTCAAGGACATCCTGTATTGCGGCATCTATTTCATCCTTTATCGTCAAGTATTGGTTGTTAAGATCAACCATTTGAATTTTTTGCATGATATTTTTTTTGATGCGCAAATATACCTTTTTTTGTTCATGACCATTTATTATTGATGCAAGAAACTGTTAGCTTTGTTCTGGGATTCAATTTTCAAGAAAAAAATATCAATGAGAGTATTTCGCAATATACTGGTAATCATAGTTTGTGCTGTTTTTGTAATTTCCTCACAGGCACAGAAAAAAGATTTGGCCGAAGAATACAAAGGAAATGTATTTAGTGTTTCGCTTAACTACGGGTATCAGTTTCCAATGGCTGATATGAAGGAATTATATGGCAATAATTTTAATGTGGGATTGGCATTCGAATATCAATTGAAGAATAATTTTCTTTTTGGTTTGGAAGGTCAATTATTGTTTGGTAACGACGTAAAAATAGATGTTATAAAAAACCTCAGAAATGACTCAGGTGTGATCTATGGCAGTGATAAGTCTTATGCATCTGTTGCTTTGCGAGAGAGAGGGTGGTTTGTTCAGACATATATAGGTAAAATTTTTCCTCTTACCAATCCACGCTCCGGAATTAAACTTAAAATCGGCGCAGGATATTTTCAACACAAAATCAGACTTCAGGACGACCTGAATAATGTTAACCAAATTAAAGGAGATTACCGAAAAGGATATGATCGCCTTGCATTTGGGCTTGGAATATGTCCATTTGCAGGGTATCAATACATTAGTAATGATCGCAGAATTAACTTTTATATTGGTATTGAAAGTATCATAGGCATTACTGAGGGCAGACGCGATTATCAATTTGATACAATGCAAGCTTTCCGAGATTCAAGACTTGACGCGGTAATGGGCTTAAAAGCAGGATGGATACTACCATTTTTTACTGAAGTTCCCGCTGAATCTTATTATTATTAATTTAGTCTTTTTGTGATACAGTTTTTCTATTCTCTTGCCATGTATTGCTTGTGCTTTGGTATCAAAGTGGCATCAATTTTTAATTCAAAGGCCTCTCAATGGGTTAAGGGAAGGCAAAATTGGCGGGAACGATTGGTTCAGGACAGCAAAATATTAAAAAAAGAATCGATCTGGATTCATTGTTCATCATTAGGCGAATTCGAACAAGCACGACCTTTGATTGATGAGTTAAAAAACATGTATCCGGAAAAAAGTATGGTGGTAAGTTTTTTTTCACCATCAGGATATAATATACGGAAAAACTATCCACATGCAGATTTAGTAACATATTTACCTTGTGATTTACCGGGAAATGCTCAATTTTTTATTGAAACAATCAATCCGGTTTTAGTCATTTTTGTAAAATATGATTTGTGGTTTACATATTTCAGGGTGTTGCGTAAACTAAATATTCCTTTGTTGATCGTATCAGTAATTCAAAATAGAACTTTGGGTTACAATC
>JAEUUM010000376.1 GCA_016787375.1 Saprospiraceae bacterium | reverse complement strand
TGAAGATCTGCTTTACGAAGAAATAAAGGCTTTGGCTGCAAAAAAATAAGTTGTTACCCCTCCGGGATTGTATCACCCAAAATAATTAAAGTGCTGTTTTCATACCTATTGATATAGCAAAGGTATTTGTTATGCCTCTATCGTTTGAAATGGCAGGTTTAAAAAGTTGATGAAAGTATTCTGGTTGAGCAAAAACACTCAATGTTTTCGTTAGGTGTTTTTCGATACCAATTCCAATGTTAGCAGTATAATATAGCCTGTTAAAAAAGCTATCTTGTATTTTTGTTGCATCTGCAGATGTGGCAGAAATCGCAAGTTTTGCACCGACTGCGGATAGATCTTGCTCAGCAAGGCTTTGGTTGGAAGATGAATTTAGGTTGATGTGCAGGTTTCCACCACCCAAGGCGTAGAATTTCCAGGTGCCGGCATTGCTGAACAAGTATTTCAAAGCTAGGGGTAGTCTGAGGTATTTCTCAGAAACTTCTTCTACATTGCTTTGGTTTAGTTTGTTTAGATTCAGGTTTTGAACCAAATTTTTGTCAGGAGTGAGTGTTGTAATTGAGTTGTAGGCAGCTCCGGTTTCAATTTCAAACTGCTTCAATTGCCAACTGAATGACAAACCACCACCAACTGAAAGTCCGTAAGTATTTTCTTCCTTTGGATCATTTTCAATATCAGCGGCATGTTGGTCAATTGCGGTTGAGCCAAATACGCCTAGTCTAAAAAAATTCTTTGAAGCAGATCGTAAGGAAGGCTGAATACCGTTTAAACCATAATATTTCGAAAGCTCAGTATAATCCACCAATTTGTTGGTTTTAGCTACTTGGCTTTGTATTGCATTCTTTGTGGGCTTGAAAATATTGAGAGAAGGATTTTCTGCAATAATCACAGACTTTACTTCTTTTAATTCTTTTGGAAGAAATTGAAGTTGCGCACCTGTTTGAAGTCGTTTAGTTTTTTGGGCAGATTCATCGAGATATGCCTTCTTTGCTATATTTTGTGAAGGTGAGATGATGCTCTGATCGACTGATTTTATGCTTAAATTGTTTTGAGATAAAGAACCAATCTCGCCTGTATCATATTTTAAGGAGTCAAATACGGAAATGGAAGTCAAAAATAATAACAAGATTAATGAGGCTTCAAGTATTTTAAATCTGACAATCGCACTCTTCCATGTTCTTTCTTCGAGTCGGTCAGCCATCATTTGCCAGTGAGCATGGTTATACGGAACTTCGTTGGATGAAATTTCTTTTTGAATATAGGCATCAAGCCTATCATCCTCTTTTTGGGTGTAATCTGAGAGCTCTTCAATCTCGAGACGTTCTTGCATCATCGCCCAATGTTCAGGACGATACGTGGCTTCAAAAGTATTAAAATGCTCCTTTATTTTCTTTTCCATTATATTTCGTCCGTTTTGTCATCAGAATAGGATGACTTTAACATTTCTTTGAGTTTGGTTCTTGCTTTTACTAAATTAGATCTCGAGGTGCTTTCGGTAATGCCTAATAAATCACCAATTTCTTTGTGTGAGTATCCTTCCAAAACATAAAGATTAAAGACCGATCTATAAGCGGGAGTTAACAATTGAATGCATTTCAATATATCTTTTTCGTTTATTATTGAATGTGCGTCAACATTATCAGCCTCTATACTAAATACTAAATCGATGTCTTCTGTCCTTTGTTTTGCCATCTTCCTTAGATGATCAATTGCAGTATTTATTACTACTGTTTTCATCCATGCCAACAACGATGTATTGGGCTGATATTTATCAAGATTTTTGAATATTTTGATAAATCCCTCATGCAGTATATCAAGCGCTTCATCTTGATGAGAGGCATACCTTAGACAAATAGCCATCAACTTAGGGTAATGCTGCTCATACAACTTCTGCTGCGCCCAAGACTCCTTGGCTATGCAAGCTGCAATAAGGTCCGTTTCAATGTTGCTGAGTTTCAATACAAGATCCATTCTTCAAAATTAAAAGTATGCCTTTTGTAGAATATTTCAAAATGTGATCTATAATTTTTCACGAATCATTATAACGGATGGTTGATCAAAAATGCTGCTTGTAATAAATATCCATCAGAAATAGATATGACAGATGGGTTCGAATCAAAGTGGTATAAGGAATTTACGGGGATCATAAAAAAAGCCCCGGCATAAATACCGAGGCCAAAAACCCTCTGAGCTTCAAAAAGTATGAAGCGCATAAATGTTTACTAAAACCCTAATTATCACATTTGAAATTGAAATTAAATTCTCCGTCAACAGAACAATCACCTCCACAAAGCGGAAGGGTGACCAATTGCAATCGAAGACGTTTGGCTTTGACACCTGCCGGTAGGTAACTCTTCAGAAATATGTCAGGAATCATGCTGAAATGCCATACTCCGGCTCCTTTATTTACCATTTTTATACTTGGGTTATTAATAAGTTGCCCAAGTGGTATTGGGATGTATTGTTTACCATCGGTACCCAAAACCCTGATATATACAGCCATGTTACCAATATTTTGCATAGTTAATTTTTCCTCTGCAAAATTGTTATATATGATTGTAAATACGTCATCTGATCTGCTTAATAGTGTGTCTTTACCGACAACATCCGGATAACTAAGCACTTTTCTGACCACTCCGGCTGGTGCGGGTATATTTAAACTAATATCACTTGTTTTGTACTCTTCGCCTGTCTCCGAACAATCACCACCTTGTCCGCCATTTTTTCTTTTGGCTAAAAATTTTATGCCTTTTTCATAAAGCACTTTTGGTGCTACACCATAAAATGTTGTAGGAACCATCTTGAATGACCAGATGTTATTGCCTTCATTTTTCATTTTTAACTCTTCATTAGAGCTACCCCATGTGCCAAGACCGATCAACGGATCATTTGGCACCCAAGTCCAAATATATAATTGCTCTTGGTTGTTTACGAGTTTGGTACAAGTCGGGTCTTGCGACAAGTCAACGTATAATGTCAGTGAATCTTCAACATTTGCGGGATTTGGCAAGAAATATGCGAATTGTGCGTTGGCTTTTACTGACATGATCAGTAAAATAAAAAGCAGTACAGGAAAGCTTATATTTTTCATCTTCTAATGATTTTTTTCTCTGGTTGTTGAAATTATTTCCTTACGTATTTGTAGATATAACCTACGGCACCTTTTTTGCCACCTTCCAACACAGTACAATTGCCAATCGGCCTGATATATTTGTATTCCAAGGTGTTGTCAGCTATCTCTCTGACAGGTTTTTGCAATGCCAACTCGTAATCATTCCCGGACGAGTTTAGGGTAACTTGTGTTGGGTACTCATCATCGTCAAATTTCCAGGTACCTGAATCAGGAATAAATTGAAAGCTTGTCCCTGTTTGTAGGTTGTAAGTCCGACCATTTTCAGTAAATGTAATAATGGAAGGAGTAGTTCCCACCATAAGGTCAGTTACATTCAATGGAGCAGTTTCCGCAATCTCATCAGTCTGCCAAACTTCTTTTAACTCCCAGGTAGAACTTATGCCTTTAACTTTACTGAAAGGAGTGCCTATTTCGAATTTTTCTTTTTTACATGCTGTAAAAGCAATCAAAAGGATAAAAAACTGAATTATATTAATTGTTTTCATAACTTAATTTTTTTTAAATTAATTACAGCCACCTTGTGGGTTTGGCAGCATATCCGGATTTCCCTTTAACTCTGAATCTGGCAGTTGACACACCATACCAGGACAATTCCAGATTACTCCTCTAATAAGGAGGTTTGGATTGTCTTTAATAGCCTCTCTTTTTAATTCATGCAATCTATTGTTTTCAAAATACAGTTCGATGTATCGTTCCCGGCGAGATTCGTTTATTATTGTTACTGCAGGAGGTGTTGTTAATTCAGGAACACCGGCACGTACTTTTATTTCGTTTAAATCGTCGGTCGCTTTTGCAAGATTTTGACCCAATTCTGCTGCTGACTCGGCTCTGATGAGTTTTATTTCAGTAAGATGAATAAGCGGATTGTTGTAGGCTTTATCAACATCGAATTTTGTGCAAATATAGGCACCTGAAGCATCTTTAAA
This sequence comes from Saprospiraceae bacterium, assembly GCA_016787375.1. Lineage (GTDB taxonomy): Bacteria > Bacteroidota > Bacteroidia > Chitinophagales > Saprospiraceae > JAEUUM01. Next base: position 223 of record JAEUUM010000376.1, on the reverse strand, counting down.
CCAAGATTTACCTCTTAGATCATCATTCGAGTTAGCCGCTGTAAAAATATCTTTTGAAGAATAGACACCAACTGTGTTATCACTAATATTTACCCTGAAATAATCTCGAAATCCTCCATTGGCATTGTCAAAATTGATGTTGCTGGTTACAAGGCTAAAAATTATTTCTTTTGAGGCCTCATTTCCTGAACGGTATTTTGTGTTAAAATCTGTATCCATTGCA
>JAEUUM010000370.1 GCA_016787375.1 Saprospiraceae bacterium | reverse complement strand
GCAGAATAAACAGTGCTTTTGGTGAAAAAACTGGAAATATCATGTTAGAATATTCTGGTAAAAAATTCGCAAACCTGACTGCTGTTTCATATTCTGACTTTGGTGATTTGATGAGTGGAAAAAGTGAAAACCCTTTTGATTCAACTTTTTGGTTGAGAAATCAATATGTAGAGGTTATCAATGGCAAAGACTCAATTGTAAACAATTCTGACCCATATAAACAGATCAACAGTGGTTATTCACAATACAATATTTTAAACAAGTCAATCTTTCAATTGAATTCTGCACTTCAACTTAGTTTGAATTTGCAATACTCCTCTTCCAGTGATATTCCAAGATATGACAGACTCACCCAAAGACAAAATGGTGTATTGAGATTTGCCGAATGGAACTATGGACCCCAAGAAAGACTGCTTGTAAGCCCTGCATTGACGTACACTCCGTATCACCCACATCTATATGACAAATTAAAAATTCAACCTTACATTCAAAAAGTCTCACAACAACGTATCACAAGACGACTCAATAAAACAAGCAGATTTACCCAAACAGAGGATGTTACTGTTGTTGGATTGAATGTCGACATAAACAAGGATTATAGTAACGGTATCAGTCATTATGGTGGTGTAGAATACATATTGAATGATGTAAGCAGTAATGCTGAAGAATTGAATATAAAAGATAACACCACAAAACCATCTGTTACCAGATATCCTCCAGGAACCAACACCATGCAGGATATGGGCATCTACTCAAAATGGGTATACAAACACAATAAATACACATTGGATGGTGGACTCAGATTCCAATACAGGTCATTGTCAAGCCAGGTTGGAGATGCAACTTTTTATCCGGTGCTAATTCCTGATTTCGCTCAAAACAATGGTTCATTATCCGGTAATCTTGGTATTTCCTATGCTGTTTGCAAATCAAATTTAATCAAAGCAGCAATTTCAAGAGCATATCGTGCTCCAAACTTCGATGATTTGGGCAAAATCTTTGATTCTTCACCCGGCAATGTGATTGTGCCCTCTTCAGATGTTAAACCTGAAACCGCTAACAGCCTTGAAATATCATGGATTAACCAAAGTGCTAACCACAGCCTTCATATAACTCCATTCGGAACGCTGTTGAACAATGCAATTGTAACTGCAAAAGGAACATTCAATGGTCAGGACTCTATTCTCTACCAAAACGTACTCAGCAAAGTTTTAGTTGTTACAAATGCAGCCGAAGCCGTGGTTTATGGTGTTCAGGCAGGGTTTGACCTCAGTTTAAATCCTAATTGGAATCTTGAAGGGAATATCACCTACACAAAAGGAACATACACTCCTAAATCCACAAATACAGAGGTTCCACTTGACCATATACCACCTCTCTTTGGTCGACTCAGACTGGGATTTGAAAAAGGAAAACTTTCTGCAGGTCTGTCAGTTTTGTTCAATGGTAAAAAACAATTAAAGGACTATAGTCCAAGTGGTGAAGACAACCTTGATCAAGCAACTCCAAATGGAATGCCAGCATGGGTTACAGGCAATATATATGCTGGAATGCAACTAAATAAATTTAACATCGGACTGGGAATAGATAATATTCTTGATACTCATTACAGAGTTTTTGCCTCAGGAATTAATGGTGCAGGAAGAAATTTTAAACTATCTTTGAGCTACAAAATATAGTAAAACTTTATATCATGAATAAAAGAGACTTCTTGAAAAACTCAATTTTAGCCGGAACAGGTATTTTCGCCGCGGGTTTAAGTTCAGCTGATGCCCGATCGATTGTTTCTGAAGATCTTCCTTTTGATGCTGTGGAGGGTGTTTATACACTTCCACCACTTCCCTACGCATACAATGCACTTGAGCCACACATTGATGAAAAAACCATGAAGTTGCATCACGATCTTCACCACAATTCGTATGTGACTGGTTTAAATAAAGCAACAGATGCAGTTGCTGCGGCTATTGCAGCAAATGACTATACATTAATAAAACATTGGGAACGTGAATTGGCGTTTCATGGTGCAGGTCATTTTCTACACTCAATTTTTTGGCAAATAATGGGACCTTCAGCAGGGCAAAGAAGCACTGATCTTGAACGAGCAATTGCAAAAGATTTTGGAAGTTTTGAAAATTTTAGATCTTACTTTATCGCTTCCGCTACAGCTGTCGAGGCAAGTGGTTGGGGAATTCTGGCCTATGAACCACTGGGCGATAAACTGGTAATCCTCCAAGCAGAAAAACACAACAATTTGTCGCAATGGACGAGTATTCCATTACTGGTGGTTGATGTTTGGGAACATGCTTATTATCTTAATTACCAAAATAAGAGAAAAGATTATGTAGAAGCTTTCTTTAAAATCATCAATTGGGATGAGGTTTCAAGAAGATATTCTCAAGCAAAAAAATAATCAGTTTGCAAATTCAAAAATATCCAAGCACTCTAT
>JAEUUM010000341.1 GCA_016787375.1 Saprospiraceae bacterium | reverse complement strand
TATCCGTTCAGGGGCGCCATTGGAAGTTATCGAGAATCTTCAACAAATAGAAGATGATGGTGAAATATACGAAACCATTGAGGATATTTGGCCGGATTATCCCAGACGTGACGACTTCTTTTTTAATGAAGACGAATACTGATATAAAATATCTAAAGCCATCTTTCCAAAGATGGCTTTTTTTTTGGAAATAATCATTTTTCCACACTGCTCTGTTTAAGACCTAAAGTCGGTTTCTCTAAATTATTATATTAAAGCGCTAATTGCAGTATGCGAAATATTGTTGGATTTAGTTACTTAACATATTGTAGATTTGCGTTTCCATAGATTATGAAAAGGAGAAGCAAAAATAAGTTAACACCAGGTACGATTGGTGTCGTTGGTTCAGGTAGTTTCGGCAAGGCAATTGCGAATTTATTGGCATTGAATTGTGATGTATTGATGTTTACAAGGCGTTCCGAGCTAGTGAGTGAAATAAATAATTTTCACAATATTGATGGCTTTAATTTGTCTGAAAGAATCATAGCTACCAGCGATCTTCATGAAATAGCAGAAAAATGCAAAGTTATATTTCCTGTTGTTCCTTCCAATAAATTCAGAGAAATGATGCAGTCATTGGGTCCCCTTCTTACTCCTGCACACATTCTGATCCATGGCACCAAGGGATTTGACTTAGTTGGTGTTGATTATGAAAACATTACAAATAGTAACATCACAAGAGATAATATACGGACAATGAGTGATGTAATACTTGAAGAAAGTTCAGTAATTCGGGTTGGTTGTTTGTCTGGTCCGAACCTCAGTGCAGAAATAATGGAAGGTCAGCCTACTGCTTCTCTCATCGCAAGTCATTTTGATGAAGTAATTCAAATCGGACAAGCAGCGTTAAATAGTCCAAAATTTCATCTGTTTGGTTCACATGGTCTACTTGGCGCTGAATTAGCAGGAGCGCTCAAAAATATATTTGCAATTGGATCGGGTGTACTTGCAGGTGTTGGTTTGGGCAGAAATATACAGGCAATGCTTATTTCGCGAGGATTGATTGAAATGATTTATTTTGGTAAAGCTATGGGTGCTGAGCCTGAAGATTTTTTAGGGACAGCAGGCGTAGGTGATTTGATAGCAACTGCAACCAGCACACAAAGCCGAAACTATATGTTTGGCACGAGATTGGGAAAGGGGGAGAAATTTAATGAAATAATGAAAACGATGCCTGAATTGGCAGAAGGAGTAAGAACCTTGAAAATTTCACAAGAACTAGCCAAACATTACAAACTTCATGTTCCAATCACATCGATGTTGTATAACATTGTCTACAACAACCTTAACATAGATAGAGCAATAAACATGCTCATGAGTTATCCGTTTAATATTGACGTTGACTTCCTGTGATTATTTAAGTTTACTTCCGAATTTTTCTTTAATTTTCTTGATTTTCGGACTGATTACAACCTGACAATAGGGTTGGGATTTGTTTAGTTCATAATAATTTTGGTGATAGTCTTCAGCAGGATAAAATTCTTTCAATGGAGCCACCTGTGTTACGATTGGATCATCCCATAGTTGGGTAGCAACTTCAATCATGGATTTTTCTGCAATTGCCTTTTGTGCAGGATTGCTGTAGAATATCGCTGAACGATATTGGGTTCCTACATCTGCTCCTTGTCTGTTGAGCGAAGTAGGGTCATGTATAGTCCAAAATACTTCAAGTAAGTCTTCTAGCTTGATAACTTTAGGATCAAAAGAAATCTGAACAACTTCAGCGTGACCTGTTAAACCCGAACATACATCTTTATAAGTAGGATTTTTTACGTTTCCACCAGCATACCCTGAAGTCACCCTTGAGACTCCTTTTAAATCTCTGAACACAGCTTCAATACACCAAAAACAACCACCTGCAAGTGTAATTGTTTCGTTTTCATTTTGGAAACCATTTGCTGATATAAGGTTTGATTCCATTTTGTTCTTATTTTCCGAAGTTTTATTTGCGCATGCAAAGAAAGTAAAAGTTAACATTGCAGAGAGAAACAGTATCTTGTTCATATTGGTTTATTATGATGGAATAAATTTAATTGATAACGAATTTACACAATGTCTGGTATTTTTTGGAGTGAATTTTTCTCCGGTAAATACATGTCCAAGGTGTCCGTTACAATTGGAGCAAACTATTTCTGTTCTGCGGCCATCTGCATCGGGAAGGTGCATAACTGCTCCGGGAATTTCATCATCGAATGATGGCCATCCACAACCGGAGTGAAATTTGTCAGAGGATTTGTACAATTCCGCATTGCATCTCCTGCAAATATATGTTCCGCGTTCAAAAAAATTATTGTACTCATTTTGGAAAGGCATTTCGGTGCCTTTTTTCAAGATTACATACTCTTCTTCAGGAGTTAATTTGTTGTATTCCATCTTACAAGTAAATATTTTGATGAATAAACACCTTAGGATAAACAAATGTTTAGAGATCTACCGTTACTTCATCGCCTATTTTTATTTTTCCTCCATTGATTATTTTTGCAGTTATCCCACCTTTCCCTTCGAGGGCGATTCTTCCACCCAAGCCAAGATTTTCATTCATTCTTTCACATGGAGGACAATCACCGGTTTTAATCAACAAGGCTTCACCAAGCCTGAAGTGAGCCTTTAAAGGTATATTACTTAAGGATAAATCAGAAACTACGATGTTTCTTCTTGTCAAAATAGGTGTTACCTCAACGTTCAGAACTTCTGATGCTTCTTTGAGATGATTTTCCTCAATAATTGTAATTTGTCTAGAACCATTTGGTTTGTTGTAGTGATCACCTTCTAATCCAAGGTTTTCAATTGCTATTGCAAAATCAACTTCAATTGGAATATTTTTTCTTTTAGGGCGCAGGACAATTTTTACAACTTTACCGCTCATGATCAAAATATTTCCTACAAATCTCGGATAATTTATAATTGAATTGGTGTTAAATTTAAATAATGAATTTATTATTTGAATAATTTAAGCAAAAATATCCA
>JAEUUM010000508.1 GCA_016787375.1 Saprospiraceae bacterium | reverse complement strand
AGTACAGCTGCGACAGCGTTGGTTGCAAGGAGAACAGGCGAAAAAGATCAAGCCGGGGCTTCAAACGCTGCAATGCAAGTAATCTTGATTGGGCTTTTGGTATCAATGGTTTTGAGTATTGCAGGATTCCTAATGGCTGAGCAGATGCTCAGGTTTATGGGGGCTACCGAATCAGTTGTAAAAGAAGGTGTAACATTCACACGGATCATGTTTGGTAGCAGTTCTGTGATAATGTTTTTATTTCTGATAAACGGTATTTTTCGAGGTGCAGGAAATGCTTCACTTGCAATGAAAAGTCTGTGGATTGCCAGTTTAACCAATATTGTTCTAGACCCATTGCTTATTTACGGGTTCTTCAATTTTGACGGTTTTGGTTTAAAAGGCGCTGCTATTGCCACCAGTATCGGCAGAGGTTTGGGTGTAATTTATCAGATTTTTCATCTATTGAAAGGCAATGAATACATCAAAATCAATAAAAAAATGATGTTGCCTGATTGGAAAATTATTGGTTCTATTTTAAAATTATCCTGGCCCGCAACTTTTCAATTTATCATTGCTTCAGGGAGTTGGATCATCTTAACACGCCTGATTGCTGAAACCGGAGGCACAACAGCCTCAGCTGCGTATCAGATTGCCATCCGCAATCTTGTTTTTTTCATTTTACCCGGGTGGGGTTTAAGCAATGCCGCAGCAACATTGGTAGGTCAAAATCTTGGTGCCAACGATGTTGATCGGGCAAATAAAAGTGTTCTGCTGTGCATGAAATACAACGTTTATTTTATGTCTGTGGTGACTTGTATATTCTTGTTTGCCTCAAAATATTTGATGAGTATATTTACCGGCAATGCTCAAATTATTGAACTTGGTACCAATGCCATGAGAATTATTGGTACAGGATTTATTTTTTATGGTATTGGTATGGTTATGATCCAGTCTTTGAACGGAGCCGGAGATACAACAACTCCAACCATCATAAATTTTGTAGGATTTTGGGTGTTTCAGATTCCACTGGCGTATATCCTCACAAAAACACTTAATTTAGGCATGAATGGAACCATAATAGCCATTCCGGTCGCTGAAACCGTAATAGCACTTTCTGCCTGGTATGTATTCAAAAAAGGTAAATGGAAGTCAATTAAAATTTAATTGTAAAATTATATTTCAATGACACCTTCAAATACTTTTATAGCAGGACCAATCAACCAGATGTCAGTGTAAACTTGACCAACTTTTTTAAAGTTGACTTTCAACTTTCCCCCTTTAACATAAACCTCAACAGAATCCTCATTTTTTTGATATTGATGTTCGTTGAAAGCTATTACTGAGGCAGTCACTCCAGTACCACAAGCCAAAGTTTCAGCTTCAACGCCCCTTTCATAAGTATAAACTATGAGATGATCATCTTCCTTTTGAACAAAATTAACATTTATACCTTTATCGACAAATTCAGGAGAATTCCTTATTTCTCTACCCTCGGCAAAGACTTTGACTTTACCCACATCATTTACGAATTTCACATAATGAGGCGAACCTGTATCCAGTACCGCATAATCATTTGAAACATCAACTTTAGTAACATCCTTCATGTGAAGTTCAACATTCAATGGAGAGTGATAAAATGCATCATGAAGACCATCAACAGCCATAAAAGTGGTTTTATGGTCTATGATCCCTAAATCATTTGCAAAACTGACAATACAGCGACCACCATTACCGCACATACTTCCTTCTTTGCCATCAGAATTGTAATAAATCATCTTAAAATCAGAAGTACCCGAATTTTCCAGTAACATCACACCGTCGGCTCCAATACCAAAACGGCGGTCACACAATTTCAAGATATTATTTTCCCGGTCTAGCATAGGAAAAACCCTCTCCCTGTTATCAAAAAGTATAAAATCATTACCAGCCCCTTGATATTTATAAAATTTTAACATTATTTTATTGATTAATATACACTAATGAATAAACAAAGATGATTCATTTTTTGTAATTTAACCATCTCTTAAATAATTTCTGGTGTTCTTAATACGTTAAGTTTTTAAATCATATTACCATGTTCAAGAAAATATTTTCAATCGTATCTCTTAGTATAATAGTAAGTACGCTTACGAGTTATCTTATGATTTTGAACTTTAAAAACAGTTGGGAAAATTCTGACAGGAAAATTACTCCGGTTCATTTGGTTAATTATGATGAAAATTCAGTTAGAACCTATGAACAAGGTTCTTTTGCAGCCTCGGCTCCAACCAACTTCATAAAAGCTTCAACAATTGCAACTCCAACTGTTGTCAATATCCAATCAACTTTAAAAGGTGACTTTGATGTTTGGGGAATGGGTGCAGGAAAATCATCCGGATCCGGTGTAATTATCTCAAAGGAAGGCTATATAATTACCAACAGACACGTTATTGACAATGCCAAAAGTTTATTGGTCACCCTTTCTGACAACCGTGAATTCAAGGCAGAAATAATCGGTCAAGACCCTTCAACTGACATTGCACTTTTGAAAATCAAATCGAACAATCTTCCATTCATAACTTTTGGCAATTCTGATTCGCTTCAAGTTGGCGAGTGGGTGCTCGCTGTTGGAAATCCATTCAACTTAAGTTCAACCGTAACTGCTGGTATTGTGAGCGCAAAAGGCCGAAGTATTGACATCCTGGATGATGCATATCGTATAGAATCTTTTATTCAAACCGATGCAGTCGTTAACCCCGGAAATAGCGGAGGTGCACTAGTAAATACAAGAGGCGATCTGGTTGGTATCAACACCGCTATCATGACAAAAACAGGAAGATACGAAGGTTATTCGTTTGCAGTACCTGTAAATGTTGTAAAAAAGGTAATTACAGACCTTCTCGAATTTGGAAAAGTTCAAAGGGGAATTTTGGGAATTGGTCCTGAAAATGTAACTTCAGATCTAGCTAAGTCTTTGAACCTTCCGGAAGTAGCCGGAGTATATGTTGGCAGAGTCAATCCAGACGGTGCAGCAGAAAAAGCTGGATTAAAACCTTCTGATGTTATTACAAAAATCAACAACAAAAAAGTTTTATCTGTCCCTCAACTTCAGGAAATTTTGGCCACCTTCAGACCCGGTGAAAGATTGATCGTTGAATATTTTAGAAATGGTGCCAAAAACTTTACCTCAGTAATTCTACAAAATAAAATGAGCACAACTGCTCTTTTACCGGATCAGGATAGCGAAATGCAAAATGCACTTGGTTTTGAACTAAGGGAACTCAGCCCACAGGAGAAAAAGCAATTTGATATTTCCGGTGCCTATGTACATTCAATCAGAAAAAAGACAACAATTGGTAAAACCAACATGGAGGCAGGATTCATCATCAGCAAAGTAAACAATATTAAAGTTGGCACAGTTTCCCAAACCATTAATGAGATATCAAAGGTTAAAGGTAAAGTGAAACTTGAGGGATTTTACATAGATTTTCCGGGTAAATATTCCTATGAATTCTACATGGAATAGTAAGCTGAATAATCATGGAAAGACGCTAAATTGTTAGTAAAGATAACAAAGCACCTAACATGGAAGCGATTAGATTTTGATAAGGTACTTTGTGATCAGCATTATCTGTTTCAAAAAGTATGGTTGTAGCTACATGGAGAAATGATCCTGATACAAAAGCCAATATTTTGTGAACGAATTCCTGATTAAAATCTATCTTAAGCATCGTCATGGCACCAATTGATGGAGTTATAGCAAAAACAACCAAACAAGCCAGCATTGCGAATTTTGAAACTTTTGAAGAAGATAACACCATCATCAATGCGAATGCCGCGGGAGCGTGGTGAAGAATGATGCCTACTAAAAGAGGGTTTATTCCCTCGACTAAAAAGTGAGAGGCATGATGTTCGTGCGAATGAGATTCAAAACCACCAAGTGACAAACCTTCGGCGAAACTATGGATAATCAAACCAATCATTACTTGAACAATCAGAACAACATTACTTCGTTTGTCGTGGGCATGCATGTGTCCATGCTCAATACCTGAAGAAAATTGTTCAAGAAATAATTGTCCGAAGAATCCAACCAATACCCAAATACCAATAATATTATCAGTGCTTTGATAAATTATTGGGAAAAGATGGAGAAAAGTTATTGATACCAAAAAAGCACCACTGAATGCCAGCCACAGTTTTGAAAGCTTTTTTATTTTACCGATAAATCCGAGCGCGATAATACCCACCAATAAAATAGAACTGATCAACAACACATGTTCAAATAAGCTCATCTTTGTATTGAATTTATATATTCAGGCCAAATTTTGCCTGAAATTGTAAAAATAATCAATGCAATCAGCATCCCAAAAATGGCACCACCAAAAACATCTAATGGGTAGTGCACTCCAACATAAACCTGACTAAATGCAATTAGTGTCGCCCATATAAATCCTGCAATTTTTACAGCTCTGTTCTTTCTAAACACTGTTAATGCTAAAAACAAAGCCAGTGCAAAATGATTTGAAGCATGGGATGATGGAAAACTATAGCCCCCACTACATCCAATCCTCTCATGAACTAAAAGTTCTATACTTTGATTATTGCATGGCCTAATTCTTTTAACGAGTGGTTTCACAATCGAACTGGCAGTGAAATCAGATGCACCTACCGTCAAAATCGCCAATAAAACAAATAAAATTGCTTTTTGCCTGTACCTGAAAATCGTCCAAACTAAAAGCACAATATATAGTGGTATCCATGTTTTCTTCTCTCTTAAAATCGGTGCTAACCAATCAAAAAAATTATTTGAAAATCCATCATTTATTAATTGAAATATCTGAAAATCAAAATTGAGCATATGAAATATATTATTAGCTTTGGAATTAACGCTTCACGCAAGCTATAATCAGTCTCTTGGAGTTAAGGATATCAAAACTACTCAAATTGTAATCCCCAAAACATGCAGTTATTTGCAGCCCCACCCGACTCAGTAAATTTTTGAAATCGCGTAAAGAAAATGCTCTAACCTTTTCAAAATATTTATACGCCCTGCCATTGTCATCAATGTCTATCTCCTTGACAAAATATCCATCTTTGAGATATTTGTGAATACTGAATTTTATTCCCTCGATGGTTATTTCATTGCGTTGAGGTAGATTTAATGAAATTCGATCGGCATTTAGATAGTCTATTAGAAAAACGCCATGAATATTCAATCCTTCATACACGTTTTGGAGGGATTGAAAATGCTCCTCATCGGAATCAAAATATCCAAAACTGGTGAAAAATGAAAAGATAAAATCATAATAAATTGATCTGAATGGTTTTCTGATATCGTGACAAACAAATTCAATTTCTGAAGATGATGCGATTGTAGCCTTTTTAATTAAGGCTTGTGAAATATCCATACCAGTAACTTTGAGGCCATAATCTTGCAGATACCTTGAAAAACGACCTCCTCCGCAACCCATGTCGAGGACACACGTACCCTTTTTGGGTTTGTAATAATTCATAAGCTGGTCAACAAAAGCCTTTGCTTCATTATCATTGCGGTCACGATAAAGCAGACTGTAGTACTTTGTGTCAAACCAAGATGAAAACCACTCCTTTTGTTGCATTCCAATTAATTAACATTCAAAGGTTTCATTCTTTATGAATTTCACACCTTTGCTTTAAAACATTTAAGTAATTTTGCAAAGTTAAAAAAAATATTGTGACCTTAATAAAATCAATTTCAGGTATTAGAGGAACCATCGGCGGAAAACCAGGTTTGAACCTCACCCCTGTTGACATCATAGAATGCACAGCTGCTTTTGGGACATGGGTAATCCGAACCTCCGGAATCAAGAAAATAATAGTTGGGAGAGACGGAAGAATCTCCGGAAAAATAGTTTCCGAACTGGTAATCAACACATTACAATCATTAGGTATCGAAGTTATCGACCTTGGCCTTTCAACAACTCCAACCGTGGAAATTGCCGTGCCTCTTGAAAAAGCGGGTGGTGGAATCATTCTCACCGCAAGCCACAACCCTGCTCAATGGAATGCACTAAAATTTTTAAATTCAGACGGAGAATTTATCTCCGGAGAAGATGGAAAGATTGTTTTAAACCTCATAGACGATGGTGAAATTTCATTTTCTGAGGTACATGCTTTGGGGGCAATTAAAACAAATGACACCTATATTAACAGACACATCCAACTAATTCTTGATTTAGATGTCGTTTTCGTTGAGCAGATAAAAAAGCGAAAATACAAGGTGGTCGTAGATGCGATCAATTCTACCGGTGCAATTGCAGTACCAGCATTGTTGAATGCTCTCGGCTGTGAGACCATTTTGATTAACGGTGAGATAAATGGAGAATTTGCACATAACCCTGAGCCGCTACCTGAACATTTGGGTCAGATTTGTGCAAAAATGCTTGAAGAAAAGGCAGAAATAGGCATCGTCGTTGATCCTGACGTTGACAGACTTGCTTTTGTATGCGAAGATGGATCACTTTTTGGAGAAGAATACACACTTGTAGCTGCTGCTGACCATATCCTCTCACTAAAGCCAGGGAATACGGTATCCAATATGTCCTCAACTCGTGCCTTGAGAGATGTTACTGAATCAGCGGGTGGAATTTATCAGGCAGCAGCAGTGGGGGAAGTAAATGTTGTTAAAAAAATGAAGGAAATTAATGCCGTAATTGGTGGTGAAGGCAATGGAGGTGTTATATACCCTCAATTACATTATGGCAGAGATGCTTTGGTTGGTATTGCTATTGTTTTATCAAAACTAGCCTCTTCAGGGTTATCACTATCCCAGCTCAGAGCACAGTATCCGAATTATTTTATTTCGAAGAACAAAATTGAACTTTCTGATGGAATAGACATGGATGAGCTGTTTAAACAGATACAAATGGTATACAAAGAACAGCCAATCAATACTGAAGATGGCCTCAAAATAGAATTTGGTAAAAACTGGGTTCATCTGCGAAAGTCAAATACAGAACCAATTATTCGCATTTATGCGGAAAGTAACACAGCAGAAAATGCTGATAAACTCGCTTTGGACATGATAAGTGAAATTAAAAAAATCGGCAAACTTTAAGACAAAAGGATGCGAATATACCTAGACAATGCTGCTACTACCTCTTTGTGCCAGGAAGCTAAAAGTGAAATGATACGCATTATGGAGGAAGTGTATGGCAACCCAAGTTCAATTCATTCTGAAGGTAGAAAAGCAAGAACGGTAATTGAAAATGGAAGAAAAACAATTGCAAATGCTATAAACGCATCTGTTGGAGAAATTTTTTTTACATCCGGAAGTACCGAAGCAGCAAATATGGTTATTGAAGGCGCAGTTAACAACCTAGGGGTAACCAGAATTATATCAAGCCCTATCGAACATCATTGTGTATTACATCCTCTTGAAAAAATAAACAAATCCGGAATACCAGTTGATTATTTAAAAGTTGGAAAAAAAGGCCAAATTGACTATGATGAACTAACTCATTTACTAAGCACAAATCACGAAAAGACTTTGGTTTGTCTAATGCATGCCAACAATGAAATTGGTACAATAAACGACGTAGGTAGAATTTCAGAAATTTGCTCTTCAAACAATGCATATTTTTTTTCTGACACAACACAAACCATCGGGCATATCCCTATTGATGTTCAACAAAATAAATTTCATTTTTTGACAGGATCTGCTCATAAATTCTACGGCCCCAAAGGCTGTGGATTTGTTTATATCAATTCAGAAATCACGATTGATCCTCTTATTTTAGGTGGCTCTCAAGAACGCAATATGAGAGCAGGGACTGAAAATATCATCGGAATTGCGGGAATGGCAACAGCACTTAATTATACTTTATTAAATCTTCCTTCATTTCAGGAGAAAATATCAAGCTTGAGAGAATACTTAAAATCAGGTATTCTGGCAAATATTGATGGCAGCTATGTAAACGGTGATGATGGTTCTTGTTTGCCCAAAATATTAAGTGTATCTTTTCCTCCATCGTCAAGGAATGAAATGCTCTTGATGAACCTCGATATTAGTGGAATTGCAGCTTCAGGTGGTAGTGCTTGCAGCTCAGGTGTCGAATCGCAATCAGGCGTACTCGATTTTATTGGTGAACCACAGGATAGAAAAACTGTAAGGTTCTCATTTTCACACAACAACACCTACCAGCAATTGGACAAAGTAATTGAATCTCTAAAAATACTTTTCCCAAAAAGTTAAACAACTTTCCTGTTACAAACTACAATTTAACAATATGAGAATAAGCTTGATCGGTTATGGAAAAATGGGACAAACAATAGAAAAAATTGCCTTACAAAACGGGCATGAAATTACATTTAAAATTGACAGAAATAATGAGGAGGATCTCCTGAAAATAAATAATTCTAATACAGATGTGGCAATAGAATTTACACAACCTTCATCTGCGGTTCGAAACATTATTTATTGCTTCGAAAATAATGTACCTGTTGTTTGTGGTACTACCGGTTGGTTAGACAAATGGGAAGAAGTAAAAAAAATGTGTAACCAATTAAACGGGACAATCCTTTACGCTTCTAACTTTAGTCTTGGAGTGAATATTTTTTTGAACTGAATAAATACCTTGCAAAACTAATGTC
>JAEUUM010000331.1 GCA_016787375.1 Saprospiraceae bacterium | reverse complement strand
AGGCTATAAATGTGGTGAAGGTTCATTCAAACTGAAATAATCACCGTGATTTTTAAAATTCCTAAATCCACAGTAAAGCAATTTTACTGTGGATTTTTATATTTTATGAGAATTAGTATCGTCATATATCTGCTATTGGCCTGTAATATGGTTTATTCGCAAGATGTTATTTGGCGCGATAGCCTTAATTTTGATTTTGGTGAAATAAAACAAGGTCAACCTGTAGAACACATTTTTTACTTTAAAAATACCCTCGATGAACCCATCGAAATTGAAACTGTGAGAACCGATTGTGGTTGCACAGAATCTGAATGGTCTACCGATCCAATAGCCACAAATTTGGAAGGAACAATAAAAGTACGATTTGATGCCTATAATCGTGGCTATTTCAAGAAAAAACTAAAGGTCTATTTTAGGAAACTTAAAAAACCTCATACCCTTAAAATTACCGGATATGTGTTTTAGAGATAACTTCGGCTGTTTGGTGGAGTATTTCATGCTGTTTGTCAAATGTTTTGTAACGGTTTATAAGGTTTAGGACATATGTAGCGTTAATCCGATGATATTTTGATTTATCTTTGCTCAAATTTTTAAAAAAGACTACAATGGTTGTACTGTTATTTTTGGTTATTTCCTACTTACTATTTTGTATTACCCTCAAACCACTTTTTGAAAAAGCAGGTATTGAAGGGAGGAAAGCACTCATTCCCGGGGTTAATTTTGTTGAAGCATTTAAAATGGTGGGCGATAGCTCTAATCGGGTTTGGTGGTTGCTGTTCCCTGTTTATAACATTTTTGTGTACGTAGGATTGTGTATCGATATAGTTAGGTCGTTTGGCAAATATAAATTTTCAGATTCTGCAATTGCATTTATTTATGCTCCGATTATTTTTTTCAATATCGGTAAAGATTCCAAAGCAAAATATGTTGGTCCTACCTTGAAAATGGAAAAAGAATACCATGATAGACTAATAGAAGCTACCGATAAGAAAGATCAACTTGCTTTGAAAAGACTGGAAGCCAGCAACCCATATAAGAAAGGCATTTTGAGAGAATGGACGGAAGCTGCTGTATTTGCTATCTTTGCTGCTGCCTTCATAAGGATGTTTTTGATTGAAGCTTACCAGATACCAACATCTTCAATGGAAGGTAGTTTGCTTGTGGGTGATTATTTGTTTGTCAGTAAAGCACATTACGGTATACGAACTCCCCAAACAGTAGCAATGGTGCCTCTGGTTCACAACAGGATGCCATTTTTTGATGGTGAATCTTATTTTTCATGGCCAAGTCTGCCATATTTTAGGCTTCCGGCTTTGACAACCATCAAAAATAACGACCCGGTAGTATTTAATTATCCTGAAGGTGACAGCGTTTATTTTGATCCAAAAAGAACTTGGACGGTCTATGATGTAAGAAGAGACCCTTCTAAGGAGCAATTTACAAATGGAAAACCCCTTTCCGTAAGACCGGTGGATAAAGCAGATCATTACATCAAACGTTGTATTGGAATAGCCGGTGATACCTTGCAAATCAAGAATAAACAAGTTTATATTAATGGTAGACCTGCTCCAAATCCGAAATATTTGCAATTCACTTATATTGCGAGTAATCCGGAAGGCCCTTTAAACACAACACAGTTTGATGAATGGGGAATTTCACCGGAGGATATCCTTGATGCAGAAGGCAATAACATGGCTTTAATATTGAATAATGAGCAGATTGACAAAATTAAAGCTGCAAACCCAAATGTCAAAATACAGCCTTATATCTTGCCAGAACGCCCACTTTTTCCTTATGATACGGTTCACTTTAAAGGCTGGTCAGTTGATAATTACGGACCAATATGGATTCCTAAAAAAGGAATTAGCATCAAGATTGGACCTGAAAATATTGCTGTTTACCGAAGAGCAATATCTGTTTACGAGCAAAATAAACTCGAAGAGAG
>JAEUUM010000302.1 GCA_016787375.1 Saprospiraceae bacterium | reverse complement strand
TAAATACTGAATCGTAGCATTCTGATAAACCCCTGCACAGGTAAAGTTGAGTTTATACATCATACGTGTTGAGCCCAGATGGTCAGTAAGATTGTATTCCATATCCGGATAAAGATATGAATTTGTTTGGGTTAATGCAATCGCGTAAGGGTCTGTTGTGTAACTCGTAGCTCCAGTGTTGCTGTTATTTGCAGAAAAATCGGGTGTGCTGTGATGGGGGAATTTTACCTCGCCTTGTACATACCACACCAGGCTGTTATTGGCAGAATTAAATACGGCTAAGTCTTCTCCTCCGCTGCTCTTGATGTAATACTCCACACCATTGGTAGAAGTATTGTGCTTAATAATCCGCTCATCTGATGCTGAATAGATGTAGTTAGTCGTGACCCCGCTTTTGGTGAAGTTGATGGGGAGGTTTGACCTTCCAAAACTGTAATTTGAGCTGACTCCGCTGAATGTCTCCTGAGTGGTATTGCCGGTCAGATCATAACCAAATGCCCTGCTGGTTACACCGCTTTGGGTGACTGTGTTGAGTTTGTTGGTTCCGCTTGTATAATTATACACAGACTGTAAATAAGAATAGCTGCTGCCATTGGTCAGGCCTCTGTACATAGAGCTTATATTGCCGATTTTATCATATACGGGGTCTTCATCACCGTATTTGTCTGAGTTGGTGCCTGTTGTCGGGGCTAAATCAGAATTGTCAGCTAATTCCAATCGATTGATGGCATCGTATGTATAACATTGTGTAAAACTCTTTGCAAAACCCGGTATGCTGCCATTGGTGGTATTGGTAAATGTACGGGTAAGCCTTGTGGCATTTATGTTGCCGTTGTAATTGGTTGATATCGTGGTACCACTTACTACCATTGGGTTGTTGTTGTTATAAAACAAAGACAAGTTGAATAATGATCTGGAATCATAAAGTCCCGTTTGTCTGTAACGTACATCATAGTTGTAATAGTATGTATTGGCCGGAATATTATTGTAACAAGGTTCAGGATTACTGATCTGCCCTTTGCTTTGGAAATAATTCTTCCTGCTTACTAAGTTGTTCGAATCATCATACACATAATTCAAAACTTTGTTTGCCAAAGCGGTATTTGTTTGGTTTTTAAAATTGGCAAATACATCAGTCAATCTTCCAAAATTATCATAATTATATGCAAATTGAAGGTCAAGGGTATGGTTGCCATTCAGGTCGATGTTTTTAACCAGTACTTTGCCATCCAGGGTGTATTGGGTATAATCTATGCGTGTCAAAAGTCCTTTGGAAGTGTTTGTGATCTGGGATTCTTTCATTTGTTTCATCTCCCATTTTAAGAACCCATCTGCATTATAGCTATACCATGTAAATTCGGTTGGTTGTCCGCTGTTGTTATAACTAGTGGTTTGTGTCAGCCTGCCGGCGGTATATGACTTAGAATAGTTAAGATAGGGTAATGCATTGCCACAATACAGACTTGTTAAAGTCATATCGTAATCATTGTACCGCCACCTTTTTTCGGGAGTAGAGGATGAGATAATGCTGTTGTATGAGGTGTTCCATGATGTGTTATTGACCCAATCGAGGCCTTGATTGTTGAATAGCGACGATGAATTTGCGACACTTGTTCTACCTTGAAAAACCATTCTTCCGAGCTCATCATACTGATACACCCGTACCTCATCTTTGGCATTGCGAAATGCAACCATTCTGCCTGCTTTATCATAGGCGTAGAAGCCAGATCCTTCATCTACTGACGTTTTTGAGTATAGTTGATTCAAGTAGTTGTAAGTGTAAGTTGTGCTCTGATTCAGCGGGTTCGAAACCGTAGAAACATTGCCAAGCATATCATACATATATAAAGTTACTGCGTAATTATTTCCGGCAATATCAGCAATCTTTCGACCGAATGCATCTGACCATGCTTGTGATTTTTTATTATCTTCATCAGTAACCTGAGTCATTTCAAATATACTACCTGAAGGTGGCAATAACGATGTGCCGGATTGTCCAGCTGCTGAGGCTGCTGTCATGAGCTCTGCCAATGTCTTATTGCTATAAGAGTAATTACTAACATAAGAGCCTGATATTGATTCCCCAAATTTGGATGATTTTAAGACTCTGCCTCTTGGTGCAACCTCATAGGTAAATTCCTCTTTATCGTTTACGGTCAGTGTGTAAGTACCCAGAGGATATCCTGTAGCAGGCGGTATAAATGGTTTTACGGTCAGTATTGATCTATCATAAATATCATAGAATGTTCTGGCTTTGGCATAATTTGAATTTTCAAGGCTCAATATTTTTCTACCAAGCGGGTCAATGTAAGTCTTGACTGAATGGGTTAACCCTGAGGTTATTTTTGTATTTGTTTGAATAAAGTTTGATTTAGTTCTCTCGTAAAATGAATGCGTTGCATTTTGAATCCAGTTGTTGTATTGCATACTACCCAATTCAACGCCATTCCGGTATTTATTTACCAACCTGGCATAAGCATCGTAAGAGAAAGAGAAAGCGGTTCCGTTAGGATCAAGACCTGAAATTAATTGAATTTTTGTGTTGTAATCATATTGAGACACCAAAGGCATGGTCAAATCGTAACCAATACTATCCTTTGTTA
Source organism: Saprospiraceae bacterium (assembly GCA_016787375.1). Classification (GTDB taxonomy): domain Bacteria; phylum Bacteroidota; class Bacteroidia; order Chitinophagales; family Saprospiraceae; genus JAEUUM01. Next base: position 5,212 of record JAEUUM010000302.1, on the reverse strand, counting down.
TCTCACCATGATAAAGGTATTTTTTGCCTGTTTTAATCCCAGCGATATCTTCAGTTCTGCATGGTTGTAAAAAGTCATTGTAAGATCTTGCAAAATACAAGGTTCTGATTTTACAGGGGAAAATAACACTTCCATTTGATGCATTAAAACTTGGTGCAACTTGGGGTTGTGATAGTGGTTCTGTCTGTTGCGATATATAATCAAGTACAATGTAATTTGATACTATATCACGACTTTCTCTATTGATGTCTGGATTTAGATTCTGTAAATTCTGGATTATTTTGTAAGTGTAATATTGGGAGTTTACATGCAAGCCACCTCCTGTGGGGTTATAGTTGGTTGTTCTGGTCTCCAACGGTAGATTTTTCATTTGAGACTCATAAACTCTTTTCAAAACAGGGATAGTTGTCTTAGGTCTGAAATTAGATTGTGTAATGTAGTTTAAGTTTTGTACTAAATCGTAAACATAGTAGTATTCTGTTTTGGTATAAACATTGGGTAATTGGGGGGAATATTTTTTAACTGAAGCTAATCCAAAGGAAGGCGCAAAACTTAACCTGGTACCAGCTGTGTAGGCAGATCCCAGCAGTGTAGTAAAAGCAGCACTTGAAGTAGGAAATCCTTTATGGTCAGCATCAAAATAGGTAAGTGCAGTAATGCTGGAAATAGGGTTTCCGGCAGTCGGGTACTTAGTTTCAAAAATGGTATCAACGCATAAGAAAAAGGAGTTAAGATATTCACGTGAATTGCCGTTTAAAAGCCATCTGTAAGCATTATTTAAATATTTCACACCGCCAGCATAGGTTGGATAATGAGTAAACAGAGGTATGCTGTTAGCGTTTGGATCATTTGCCAGCCAGGTTTTTAATGAATTATAATAACTATCTAAATTACCATTCCAGTTACTTGCTCTTTGAGGTCTGGTAGGGTCACTGTATTCTGAATAATAAGGGAAACCCGGTATTGCATTTTGCGATCTGTAAGCGCCATTTTCAAATGCCAGTAAAGTTCTGTAAACTGTTTTAGTTTCAGACAATATTTGATTTTGATTTGTCTTGTGGGTTATATTAAATACTTTGCTCCATTTAAGCACATCCGTGTGGTTAGAGTAAATCAAGGTATCAAATGAATTCATGTTGATAACCTTTACAGTAGAATATCCAGTTGATAGTTTCAAATTAAGATCTTGAGCATAAGTTTGTGGCAAACTTGGGTAGTCATTTTTTGTTTGGAATCCAAAATATTTATAAGTGAAATGTTTGAAGGTAGGGTTTAAATCTAGAATTTTCTTGCTCTTAACTGTAAGATATAACTTTGAAGCAAGAGGATCCATCGATTTGATTCTCAGGGTATTACAATCTGAACAATTATTGGGTCCTATACTTTCATTATATTTTGCGATATAAAGATTGGTACTTACCAAATAACTTTCTGATTCAGGATTTACCGGCATTTGAAATGAAGCTAAATAATCTGAATTGTAAGTAAAGAGATTAGGATTCTGAATGGGGTTATACTCAAAAATTGTTGTTGCGCCTAAAGGGCTAACAATGCTATCAATAGCAAATACTGAAGAATTAGCTATATAACCTGGGTATGGTGCACCCGGAGAGTAATAGTTATTATTAAAACTATTGTTTTTTTGACTGTAAAAAAACCATGTCGTAGGCGAGGTAGGATGATTTATAAAACCAAAATTGGTAGTTACTGTATTTGGTACAATTCTTATAGCTTTAAGCAATACTACTGTACGATTACCATTTATATAACTTTTTAAATTTTGTGGAGCTTGAGGTGCAGAGTAATAATTTTGCGTAGTGGTAAAAAGATTTAATTGTTTGGCCTCATAGCTGAATTTAATGTGTGATACCAGTGTAAGCATTTGAGGGTTACTATAATCTTTTGATACAAATTTTTTAACATTCTCCAGCAAATAAAGATTTTTGGATATTCTTTTTAAAGCTACCTCATCAACCTTAATTGAATTATCAACTGCTATCGCCTTATTTTGATGAGTACCAAAATTCGTCTGCTTCCACCAAAATTTGGTGGTATTAACAAAGTCAAAATATTGATGCATCGTTGAATAGTAATTACTCATCATTCTCCAAGGCATCCCCAATCCAAAATTCCGGGGGATTTGGGCTCCGCTTTTTGAGAGTGGTGCAGACCCATATATTTGATCGTTCGTGCTACAAGGATTATTGTAAACAAAGCTATAATTTGACAATGAAGGTATTGGTAGATTGTTCACAAGCAAGCCAACAGGAGCATTAGTAGGTGCTTTTTTAAAATTGTGATCAGAATTTGCAGGACCAATTTGTATTGCAAAACCGCCATATTCATTGGGTTGATTTGGATAAGAAAATGTTGCGGTAATTTTTTTCTCATATCCATCATTAGGTGTAACCAAGCATTTTATTGCTTTATCAAAAGTTGTAAATAAACTTTCTCCATTAGCCCTGTTGTAGCAATTTTCATAAACCGGAGAATACGACCCTGATACATCCCCATGACCTGTTGCAATATTAATATCCAGTAATGCCAAAGAATTTTGACTATTCATTTTAAAATCAACCTGATACATGTCACCAGGCACCAGACCTGAACTTATTGGAATCCTTTTTGACTCCAAATAACCCGATTTGCCAATTTGAGGAGCAAAACTCATACCACCTCCATTCGTAGAAACCCATTCACGATTAAGCTGAAAGCAATTTGAAATATTACTGGATTCAACATAAGGGTTATTCTCCTTGAAGTTTAAAGTTGCATCTTCGCTAGCACTTCCAGCCTTATTTTTTGCATGTTTATAAAGATACCAACTACTATTAAAGGTCTCGCCTCCGGACCCTGTTCCATTCCACAGTTTAATTACCTTTTCATTGTACATTGAATCTCTCCTGGTAACACCAGGCTGGTTGGTTTCGAGTAGGTTATTGCCTTCCCCTATGTTATTATAAGTGGTATAGTTCAATTCAAGCTTTTCTGTCTCAGACTCCACAGATTTTAATAAAATTTCAGATGTGGGTTCTGTACCTGCATTAAATTTTCCTTTCAATAAATTTTGTGAGCTTAGTTCGTAAGCACCCGTAGTAGTGTAGTTATTGTTAATTGTAAAATTTCCGTAAGTGTTGTAATTGAAGGTTATACTCCCTTTTTTATTAGCATTCGTAATTGTACTAACATACCAGGTATTTATTGATAATTTAGGTACGGCTTGTTTGTCTAATACATTAACATTAGGGTCTGAGCCATGTAATTCGGGTATATATCTTAGGTTTGAGGCATTAACAAAATGCTTCATTCCAATGCTGAACAAATATTGAGTTCCATCCGGCAAAACAACCGTCCATTCAGTGCCTGCCTGATCAAGATGTACTTCGATAAAATTTTCAAAAGTTTGCAAAACAAACACATAGGTAGGTACGTCCGCGTACCAATTTACACCTTTATAAATTAAGCGACCTGATGCTACGCCAGGTATGTTTAATTCTGGAGCAAACCAATAATAGGAACCTTCGGTGGCGAAATCAGTAATTTCGTATTTAGGAGTATAGTATATAGTTGAAGTACCATTACACGGCATGAACTTTCCAGATCCGCTATTAAATGTCTCTATCTCTTTCGTAATGAATTTATTAAAATCCTCATTAGATACTGAAATTGTAGGGATACCCAGATGCCATCCATGTCCATAAGGCACACCATCTAAGACAGGCGCAGTAGTAGATATATTATAAATCGAATTATGTGATAATGATAAATCAAAATGTAAGCCGCCAGGTGTACTCACACTACCCAAAGAGTAACTTGTGCTCAATGTACCATTAAATATATTTACATCGCCTGCCACGCCGCCGGTCAACAAATCACCTTCCTTCGCTGATGCCATAGGATCAGCACTTTTAGGCCCTGCTATATTTTGACAATATGTAGTTTTTGATATGAAGATCAGAATGCTCCAAAAAATAATTCTTAACATGTTTTGTCTAATTTTATTTAATAAGTGTGATGTCCCCATTAATGGTTTCAATAGTAGATTGGTAATTGATTAAAATTTTATAAATATAAACATCGCTTTCGAGTGCTTTTCCGTTGAAGGTGCCGTTCCAATTATCCTCAAAACGATCAGATGTGAATACCACTTTATTGGTTTTATCAATTATAATCAATTTATAAGAAATAATATTTGGCAGGAATTCCAACAATTTGTTGCTAACAGGTACAAAAACATCATTTACGCCATCGCCATTGGGTGTAAAAACATTAGGCACATTTGCCTTACACAATTTAACATCAACACTAAGTTCAATTGAGGAAGCAAGATCAGTGCTACTGATTTGATAATTACCGGAAGTATTAATCACTAATTCATCATTTGGGTTAAAACCATAGTGATCAAATACATATACATCATCAATAACCAATGGGTGACCAGCGCAAATGGTTGTATCCAAATGAAATAATTTTTTATCATCAGGAATAAATAAACTCAGTGTTACTGAATCAAACTTATTATTATCCAACTTACCAATCAAACTGATTCTATTTTTACCAGGGTTCAACTTTACGATTGGGCTTAAATTGGAATGATTTTCAATTTTTCGATCATTGTCAATTATCCACTCAAAACTTTTGTAATTTGCAATAGCAGAGTTAGGTGCTAATTGGTATAAATCAGTTTCATTGTGAGTGATTGTAAATGCAAGTGGGTTACTCGCTCGAAAGATTGACTCTGGTAATGCCATGCTTTTTTTAAAATATACAGGCTTTTCTCTTAAATTATTAATACAATCAAGAGTTCTTTGTTCTGCAGATATGCCGATTTTGTACCAAGTAAAAAATTCATCTGAATAAATTACTAATTTATCATCTAATATTGTCAAGTTGGTGGCACTTTCATAATAATTCAATTGTGGAGGCAATGAAAAAGAATCTATTAAATTAAAATTATTACTCATGTCAAAAATCATGATGACAACGCTGCTGTCATTCAAGCAGCCGATATAGGCCGTATCATTTTTGATGCATGCACCATAAGGATGCAATCTATTTTCTTCTAAATCAAGATGGCGTAAATTTGTTAGTTGTCCGGTGTTTAGATTTGAATTTGCAAAGAAAATATGACCACTGAAACAGGTCATTACCATTGCATCACCATTTTCAGTAAAGGCCGTTTTACCAATTCCATCACCCACTTTTTCGGTAA
>JAEUUM010000279.1 GCA_016787375.1 Saprospiraceae bacterium | reverse complement strand
GGTAATCCATTTGTCTTCACCACCTACCCATATTCCTGCTACCAACTGAGGGTTGATACCCATAAACCAGCCGTCTGCAGCATCATTTGTTGTGCCTGTTTTACCTCCAAATGTCGATCTTACATTGCCAAAACCTCCGGATCCTGAAGCCACATGTCTTAGCATTTCAACCATTACATAATCTGATACAGGGCTGAGTGCAACTTTCTCCAGTGGAGTTTCCTGGAAAATTATTTTACCATTTTTATCTTCGATCCTGGTGATGATAATTGGCTTTAGGTATTTACCTTCATTTGCAAAAGTTGCGTAAGCTCCTGTCATTTCCATCACAGAAAGATCAGGTGTACCCAGGCAAATAGAAGGTTCTTTTGGTATCCTCAAAACACCATTATCTCGTCTGGCTGAACTGTCAATTCCCATATTGTGGATCAAGCCTCTTACCGGTTCAGTGTCACCAATTTGTTTCATTAAGAACACCGAAACCGTATTGATTGATTTTTTAAGTGCTTCTTTTAAAGTGTAGTATTTGCCGGAGTAATAATCAAAGTTTTTTGGTGTCCAATCTCTATCTATTTTAAATGTACCTTCGCCTACTTTGATGGTTTGCGCAACATCTTGGACCTGAAAACATGGGCTGAAACCTTGCATTGCAATAGCTGTTGCATAAATGAATGGTTTGAAAGTTGAACCTACTTGTCTTTCGCTGGTGACGTGATCGTATTGAAAGTATTTATAATTAATACCACCTACCCATGATTTTACATATCCGGTTGTAGGTTCTATGGTTACCATACCGGTTTGCAGAAACATTCTATGATATTTTATAGAATCTATTGGCTTCATTACGGTATCCTTCTCCATTGTTGAATTGTAAGCGAATACTTTCATCTTCACCGGAGTATTGAAATTTGCCAAGGCTTCCTTTTGTAGAGACTCGTATTTTGCTTTTAGTTTAGGCCAATATGAAGACTTGATGATTTCTTCATAAACAGCTGCCTTTTCTTTTTGGAGGTAACGTTTTTTTATTAGCCTTTTAAATACGTCCTTATCTGTTTGAAATAAAATCATTCGTTCTATATCGGAGTCACTTAGTCGGATTGATTCATATTCATCCTGAATTTCTGAAATCAGATTACTTAAAATTTTACTTCTGATAACGGCATAACGCTCTGAGCTTTGTACATTTGACCAAAGCATTCTTGCTCTGAATGCAATTTCTTCTTCAACTGTTTTGGGTTTTACTTCTACCTCTCCTTCTTCCAGTTCTTTCTTTGAAGTGTATGGTTCGGATCTTTTTGGTTTGACAAAAGTCCAAGGATCTTTGCCTTTCCATCTCGAGAAGAAAGTTTTTTGAAGTGATTTCATGTGGTCGGCTACAGCTGCTTCAGAGCAATTTTGTATTGCAGTATCCAAGGTTGTATATATTTTTAAACCGTCCTTGTATATGTTGTAGGTTTTTCCGTCAGATTTACGGCATTCCGGCCGGTCAAGAATCCTTAAAACTTCTTTACGAAGTTCCATCCTGAAATATGGTGCGATGCCATCAGAAGGGTTTTTTAGACTAAAATTAGACAGGTCTA
>JAEUUM010000496.1 GCA_016787375.1 Saprospiraceae bacterium | reverse complement strand
ATACAATTCAATTTCACTAACTTTTAATTCGTAAAAAATGAAACAGATAACTTTGTTAATGGCACTACTATTTTTGATACTTTACAAATCAAATGCTCAGGAACGCGACACAATCATTCTAAAATCAGGCAATGACACAACCGTAGTTGTAGTGAAAACAAAAAAAGAGAAAGCAGAAAGTTCTGAAAGCAAAGCTGATGAAGCTGACGAACCGGAAGAACTTAACGCTCCGGAACCACCAGAGCCACCTGCTGAGCCCGAAGCACCTGAATCACCAAATCGCAAGCGTGAGCTAAAAAATGTTAAAATGCGTTGGGTGATGGTTGATTATGGAATGAGCACCTACGTTCACGATGGTAATTTAAATTTGCCTCCCGGCTATCCTTTCGATGCATTTGAGCAAAATCTTTGGAAATCAAGTAACTGGAATCTACATCTTTTTAAAATGCGTATCAATGCTATTGACCATCGCGTGAACGTGATTACAGGCTTGAGCTTCGAGTTTTATAGATACAACTGGACCAATAATTATGTCATTGAAGGTAACCAGGCACCAATTATTCCGGCACTTTTAACTGACGAAAACGGAGACGTTATCAAGTTTGATAAAAACCGAATGTACACTTCGTTCTTAACCATTCCATTAATGTTGAACTATGAAAGCAACCCTTATAAGTCAAAAAATTCATTTCATCTAAGTGCCGGTGGGTATATTGGCTTTAAATTGGCTTCCAACATAAGACTTGAAAGCGATAAATTAGACAGACTGACTAAAGATAATTTTAACTTGAATAATTTCAGATATGGTTTGACTGGTCAAATCGGTTACGGTCCAATCACACTTTATGCAAACTATTCGATGGTTCCACTGTTTAAGAAAGTTAATCAAACAACAGTAACACAACCTGAACTATATCCGGTAAACTTTGGAATACAATTGATTGGGTTTTAAAATCTTTTCAAAAATGCAAAAAAGGAGGGTTGTCAAAAATAACCCTCCTTTTTTTGCCTGGTGCACATTATTTTATTTCAATAGTGGTATTCAATTACCATGACCTCCTGCGTTTTCGGATGAATTTTTATTAAGAGTGATTTGGGAGCTTTGTTGTTTTTATTGAATTCAGGGTTAACATCGAGTGTTACCATCCAGTAAGCATCAATACCTTTACTTACTTTTTCTTGCTCAATTTTTGTCACTTTATATTGGTCTTTTGTTGATTGAAGCCTGTTGAAAACAAAATCAACAGCCAATTTTGCAGCACCATTTTCTGTCAGCAAAGGTTTAATTGGTTCACCTTTTGGAAACAGCTTTTGCATGTAAATAATTTTACCATCAATCAATGTATGAGCAATAAAGTGAGGCAAACCTTTCTCCTGAAAGTTAATGACATAATATTCATCAGGTTGTTGATAATTTTCTGAGCCACTCGAACTGCTGTATTTATCAATATTTTCGACATCCATCAAACTTCTGAAAGCCATTGCAGCAATACTTGTAGCCTTATAGTTTTCAATTCTCACTATTTCAGGCTTCTTAGCCTGCACCGGGGAATTGCTTTCTTTGTTGTTTTGGGCATCACATGATACAATCATACACATTGTTAAAATGATAGATGCCAAATTGAGTGCATGTGAAGAAAATCTCATAAAGTTGAATTTTGATTTAAATCTGTTGAATTGCATAATCTTGATTAAAACCCAAATATATAAATTTCAGTATGTCTTATCGGATATTTTTTATCCGGTAATCAAAATTTGGCTTCAGTTATTAATTATTTGATTGCAAGTTTACAAATCTAATTGCCTCAGCTATTAATTGGTAATGTTGAAAATCGGTCTAAAATAAGAATTTTAAAAACCAAATATTTGACGAACACATTTTTTAAAATTTCCCAGATCTATTGGCTTTTCTAAATAATACTCGCCTAGATTTTCATTGTTTTTTAATCTGTAATCCGCATTTTGTTCATCCAAAAGAAAAAGCATTTTAACTGCGGAATATTTCTTGTATCTTCTGATAGGATTCGTTATTTTCTCAATGTCTTGGCTGGTCATTTTAAGATCTATGATAACCAAATTTGGATTTAAGTTTCGCAGCTTGATCACAGCATCTTTGGCATAAGTTGTTTTGTCATATTGATATTTTTCGCTTACTATGGCAAACTCCAGTGTTGCAAGCAATTCATTGTCATTTGAAACCAAAAGAATTTTGCAGTCAGTGCTTAAAAAAATAGGCTTGCTCATTTTGAATTATTTAAGGCTTGAATTTAAGTCAAGTTTATTGGAAATTTAATATTTCGATTTAAAAACTAAGAATTCTTGTACATTTTTTACAAAAAAGAAATAATGATTAGCTTTGCATCAAAATATTGGAATAATGATTGGAAATGATAAGTTGGATTTTTTGAGAAATGGTTTTATAGAAAAACTAAAGTCCGGCAACACAGATTTAATACCAGTTTGGGGTAAAATGAACTTTCAACAAATGATTGAACACATGATTGATTCTGTGGCAATTGCAAGTGGCGACCTAAGTTATCCCCTGATGTCTCCTCCTGAAAGAATTGATCAAATGAAGGCTTTTGCAGTAGGAGATAAACCATTTAGAGAGAATACACCAAATCCAATCATTGGAGAAGATACACTCCCTTTGCGTTACAATGATATGTCAGAGTCAATATTAAACCTTCAAGCTCAAATTGAAAAATTTATAAACAGATTTGAAGCTGATTCTGACTTATTGGTTGAGAATCCATTTTTTGGTAAAATGAATTTTGAAGAATGGGTTGCATTATTGTATAAACATGCTTGGCATCATCTCCGTCAATTTGGCATAGAAAAAGAAAAGCCTGTTGAGCAAATAATTAATCCAGATTAATCAGGATCAATTTGATTTTTGGGTTTGTTTTGGCATATTCATCCCATCTTTTAAGAGTGGCAATATTATTTTTGTTGTTGTCTTTTTTCCAAAACAATAATACATAATAATTCTGAGGATGCGTCATCATTTCATAGGGTAACTTTGACCCATCAAGCGACGAGCAAGGGAAAAATCTTCTCAAAATGTTTACCACGCCATCACCATGCACAGCTTCAGCAGTCATAGGGACAGCAGATCTGTCAGGTTCAAAAAATGATTTGATTAATTTTCCTTCAGGAGTAGGATATTGAATTTGCACTCCCGGTGAATCGTATGTTTCAATGTATGGCAGTTTCTTGAATTCTTTCAAATATTCTTTTTTCATTTCAGGTTTTACCATAACTACATTAGAGGTGGTAATTCCATTTTTCCTAAGGAACTTTATTAAAGGATGGTTCTCAAAGTTAGGATCTTGAGCTTGAAGAGTTACAGCCAGAAAAGTAAAAAATACAAAGACTAAAAACCTGTTCATATAAATTATTTTTGCAAAAATGCAGGAAAGTGCATGATTATGCAAATTAATTTACTTGTCAGACATTAAGATAGAAGGTGCAGCACCTTTGTTACCCATGATTACAAATTTAGCGTTTGGCGAAGTTGCGAGTTCTTTATAGACTTTTATTTGTTCATATTGCAGCTGCTTATCGGTTAGGTTTGCATTTATGATTTTTTTATAGTCTGAAATACCTTGCGCCTCGACCC
>JAEUUM010000234.1 GCA_016787375.1 Saprospiraceae bacterium | reverse complement strand
AACCTGACTATGGTCCATCTGTATTCAACATAAGGTCCGGAGCGACTGTCATAGGCGCGCGAAAGATATTGGTTGCCTATAACGTGAATCTAAATACTACATCCGAACGAAGAGCCAACTCGGTAGCATTTGATGTTCGAGAACAAGGAAGAATCAAAAGGGCAAATGATGATCCGGCGGGGGCGGTAATAAAAGATGAAAACAATGAACCAATTCGCATACCTGGTAAATGTAAAGCTGTAAAAGGAATCGGATGGTATATTCCCGAGTACGGAATAGCTCAGGTATCCATGAATCTTACTGATACAGAGCTTACGCCATTGCATATTGCATTTGAGGCGTGTGTAGAGAGTGCACATGCAAGGGGAATGCGTGTGACGGGTTCGGAACTTGTTGGTTTGGTACCCAAAAGTGTGTTGATAGATGCCGGTAAATATTTTCTTGAAAAGCAACAGAGGTCAACGGGTATTTCAGATGAGGAAATAATTCATATTGCAATAAAGTCAATGGGACTTGATGACCTGACACCTTTTGATCCTCGCAAAAAAGTAATTGAATATTGTATGGAAGATGAAGGGAGTCATCCCTTGGTGGCTATGTCATTAAAAAAGTTTGCAATGGAGACTGCAAGTGAAAGTATGGCTCCGGGTGGAGGTAGTGTTTCTGCTTATGTCGGGGCATTGGGAGTTTCGCTGGGTACAATGGTTGCCAACCTGTCATCACAAAAACGTGGGTGGGACAATCGTTGGCATGAATTTTCGGATTGGGCGCAGAAGGGTCAGGCCATTAAAGACAAAATGTTGAATTTGGTTGATGAAGATACACGATCTTTTAATGCCATTATTGATGCAATGCGTTTGCCAAAAATTACTGATGAAGAGAAAAAACTTAGAAGTGCTGCCATTCAAGCTGCCACAAAATATGCCATTCAAGTGCCATTTTCAGTGATGCAGACTGCAATGGAGGCTTATGATCTGATATCTGAAATGATTGAGGAAGGCAATCCAAATTCTGTTACGGATGCAGGAGTCGGTGCTTTATGCATCAATACTGCCATTCAAGGGGCATGGATGAACATATTGGTTAATATGTCCGGGCTAAAGGACGATAATTTTAAAGCTCAAATAACCAATGATGGCCGATTATTAGCAGAAAAATCCGAGAAATTAATGGCTGACTTGATCGGTACTGTAAAACAAAAAATCTGATTTTGAATATGAAAAATTGGTTCATTTTTAACTTGTTTTTGATTTTTGGGGCGGCATTGAATGCTCAAACTTCTTTCAGCTATGTTTCGGATAAGAAGTTCTATGGACCCGAAGATTTGATTGGCTATAATTTTAAGCCCTTCAGGATGGAAATAAAGGATGATAAAGAAGAAAATCTTACATCCGGGGCGGTCTCATTCGGTATAACTCAGACAAATCTTTATGTCACAGGCAAAGATATTGAAGGCGTTTACAGTATTAACAACATTAATACCACTAATTACGGGTTTCAACTTCTGCTCATGAATGCAAGAAATCCGACCCTGCAAGGGCACCTTAAAATTGTTCTCAATAAGTCAAAGCAAGTTGAAGCAGTTATTTTTAAAAGATCCGCTAAGGAGAAAGAGATTATATACCACATAGCCAAGCTAAATGAAATTCAGAGAAACAACGAAATATCATATTTTACTGACAAAGGCGAAATGATTATTGAAAGCCCTGACTCTCTTTATGGCAAAACCATTTATCCGATGACCGTTATCTTTTCAGGTTCCGGAATCCAGGATAAATTTGCTTTTAGTGATAGTGTTTTTGTGAAATTTGAAACGAAAACAACCATTATTGAGAAAATAATCAAAGAAAAAAAGAAAAAGATCAAACCAGAGAAAATAAAAGAAGAGAAACCAAAAATCGAAAAGCCCAAAAAGGAAAAAAAGAAGAAAAAAAAGGAAGAAAAAACAGATGATGAAGATGTGGTTGCTGACCCCAAAACGGATATAATTGAAGGAGATGATGAAGAAAAAATCGAAAAGAAAAAAATAGAAAAAGAAGAAGACGAGGAAGAAGACGAAGAAGAACCTAAAGTAGAAGCCCCAGTGGTGCAACCCGTGGAAGAAGCAGAGGTAGAAGACGAAGAAGTTAAAGCAGAAGAACCACAAAAAAAGGTCAAAATAATCACCGAAAACTTCGCAACACTTAGATTTACGTTAAAATACGAAGATGGTAAAACTGAAAAACAAATCAACCAGTTTAAAATAGGTAAACTAACCATCAAAGAGGATAAAGAATCGGGAGTTGATGATGAAAAATATCAAATAACGGTAACCCCTGTTTCGGGACCACAGTTTTATGTGTATCTGAATGCTGACAAATCAGTAAATTCTGTAGAGTTTAGAGACAGGAAGATGTTTGTGAGAGGAAACTAGTATCCATTTAGTTTAAAGTCAACCCCAAATATTTGAACCTATACATTAAGAACTAAGCGAGCTTATCATTGTTCTAATTTTTTTAAAGCTATATTTGTAATTAAAATCAAACTTATGAAAACAGTATATATTCTCTCAGCCGTGAGAACACCGCTTGGTTCATTTGGAGGCATGTTCTCTGAATTATCTGCCATCAAATTGGGTTCTGTAGCAATCAAAGGTGCAATCGAAAAATCCGGAGTTGATCCGAATAAAGTAAATGAAGTTTACTTTGGTAATGTGGTTTCAGCTAATTTGGGTCAAGCTCCTGCTCGCCAGGCAGCCAAAGGTGCAGGATTACCGGACTCAGTACAATGCACCACAGTAAATAAAGTTTGTGCATCAGGAATGAAATCTGTGATGTTTGGTGCTCAAAGCATCATGTTAGGATTTGCAGATGTTGTAGTAGCAGGTGGTATGGAAAGCATGACCAATATCCCTTACTATATACCAAAAGCGCGATTTGGATACAAATACGGCAATGCTGAGTTAATTGATGGGCTGCACAATGATGGGTTGATGGATGCGTACGATAGAGGAGCAATGGGAGTTTACGCAGATGCTACAGCTGCCAAATATGGAATAACTCGTGAGCAGCAAGATGCTTATGCCATTGAATCTTACACAAGAGTTGGAAAAGCCACCGATGCAGGAAAATTTAATAATGAAATAGTCGCAGTAGGGATTCCTCAGAGGAAAGGTGACCCTTTGATGGTTAGCATGGACGAAGAATATAAAAAAGTTGATTTTGCAAAAGTTCCGGGTTTAAGGCCAGCCTTTACCAAAGATGGTACTGTGACTGCTGCAAATTCTTCAACCATAAATGATGGGGCTGCAGCATTGGTGCTCGCCAGCGAAGAATTTGTTAAAGCAAACAACTTGACACCAGTAGCGAGAATTGTTAGCTTTGCCGATGCGGAACAAGATCCTCAATGGTTTACCACAACTCCAACTATTGCAGCTCCAATTGCAATGCAAAGAGCTGGTCTGAAAGTTTCAGACATCAGCAATTTTGAAGTAAATGAGGCTTTTGCTGTTGTTACCATGGCATTTAACAAACTACTCGATATCGACCCGGCTCAATGCAATGTATATGGTGGGGCAGTAGCTTTGGGGCACCCACTTGGTGCGTCCGGTGCACGAATCATTACAACCCTTAACAGCGTTTTGCATCAAGAAAACGGACGGTACGGATTGGCAGCAATATGCAATGGAGGTGGTGGAGCTTCGAGTATCATTATTGAGAAAATGTGATAATTAATTCATAAAAAGATTGAAGCTTCTCGAATAATTCGGGGAGCTTTTTTTATTTTGAATTCATCATTTTTCAATTGATCAATTGGTTGAAATTAAAAATACTAATACAGAATTAATATTTGAGAAGGTTTCGATTCTCCAAATGTGTTTAAATTTGGCAATGAGTACAGCTCATATTTTAATAAATATTTCTCAGCAAACCTGCCGATAATGAATTTGTTTGGTGCAATCATCGAAAAGGCTTTCAAGCTGGTTAAAAAAATCAATAGTCGGAGGTACAGCCCTTTTCAACATCAAAGGCGCACGCTAAAACGATTGATAAAAAAATCTTCGACTACCGCTTTTGGTGAATATTACCATTTCAGTGACCTGTACAGTGAAAAGGAAATTATGAAAAAATTTTCCGAGCAGGTTCCATTACATGACTATAATTCAATGTTTGAACAATGGTGGCACAGAACAATTAAAAATGAGTCGGATGTGACGTGGAAAGGCAAAATAAAGTACTTTGCACTAAGCTCTGGCACAACAGGTTCACCCAGCAAATATATTCCGGTAAGTAAAGAGATGATTCGTTCTATTCAACATGCCGGTATCAAATGCTTTGTTTCACTCACCAATTATCATGTAGATCCTGATCTTTACACCAAACAAATGCTTATGTTGAGTGGTACAACAACTTTGAAAAAAGTTGATGGAGCCTATGCGGGAGATTTGAGTGGCATAAATGTGGCAAATACTCCCTTCTGGATTCGAAAAACCTCAAAACCTGGTAAAGATATTGCAAGCATGACAAACTGGAACGACAGAATTGAGGAAATAGCCAGAAAAGCAAGCGAATGGAATATTGGTTATTTGATGGGTATACCTTCGTGGAATAAACTGATGATTGATAGGGTGGTAGAATATAATAAGGTTGAGAATATACAGGATATTTGGCCGAATTTAAGGGTATTTGTTCACGGTGGAGTAGCATTTGAGCCTTACAGGAAGATATTCGATTCTCTCGTTAAAAAGCCTTTGATATATATTGACACTTATTTAGCTTCTGAGGGCTTTATTGCATATCAGAGCCACCCCAATGCAACCGGAATGGAGTTATTGCTGAATAATGGAATCTTTTATGAATTCTTGGAATTTAATGACAAAAACTTTGACAATTCGGGGAATGTAAAAGGAAATCCATCAACTTACTTTATTCATCAGGTTAAAGAAGGGATTGACTATGCACTTGTTATAAGTACCTGTGCAGGAGCATGGCGTTACATCATAGGTGATACCATAAGATTTACAGATGTTAACAGAAATGAAATCATTATTACCGGGAGAACAAAACATTTTTTAAGTATATGTGGTGAACACCTTTCAGTCGACAATATGAATCAAGCTTTGAAGCTAACAGCTCAGAAGTGGGATCTTCAAATTCCAGAATTTACTGTTGCAGCCTTCCATGACAATAAAAAATTTGTCCATAAATGGTACATAGGGTGTAATAAATCGGTTGACAAGGAAGTTATTACGAAAGAACTGGATGAAAATCTGCAAAAATTGAATGACGATTATAAGACAGAGCGATCCGCAGTGTTAAATATGCCCATGGTTCATGTTATCGATAGCCAAATTTTTTATCTATGGATGCAACACCAGGGGAAAATGGGCGGGCAGTATAAATTTCCACGAGTGATGACTCAAGACCAGTTCATTGAGTGGGAGGAATTTGTCAAAAAAGCAATCGCTAAATGAGTAATTTATTGAGTGGAATTGGATTTGGGTTAACACTTAGCATAATGATCGGCCCAATTTTTTTTGCATTGGTTCAGGCTGCCATCGAAAAGGGATTTAGAGCAGGGGCCATGGTTGGATTTGGTGTTTGGATAAGTGATCTATTTTATATTTTAGTTGTGTATTTTGGAATTTCGCATATTGCATCATTGGCGTCAAATGAAGGATTTAAATTATATACAGGCTTGTTAGGGTCTGTAATTTTAATACTTTTTGGAATTGGATCCATTGCAAGAACAAATAAGGAGTATAATAAGGTTGAAGATATTATTCTCCCACCAACATGGTTTTCACTTTGGCTTAAAGGATTCCTTATCAACACAATCAATCCTTTTACAATTTTCTTTTGGATTGGTGTTATCAGTACAATTTTAATAAAAGACCAATCAAACGAAAATAACAATTGGGTCTTTTTGTCCGGTATTTTCTCCACAATTATAGTGACAGATCTATCAAAAGTAGTATTGGCAAAAACATTGAGAATGTATTTAAACTCCGGATCATTAAAACTTCTGAAATACATTTCTGGAATTGCATTGATATGTTTTGGAGTAGGACTTTTTATTCGGGTAGTGCTGTAATGAATGTTTTTTAGGTTTTTGTTTTATATGTGATTGAGAGGAGTTTTCTTGTTTTAAAATGCACTTTGTAACAAGTCAAGATGGTTTTAAATAGCTTACATAACCTATGAACATTTCTTTCCTCCTCAAAATTTAAAAATATTAAAACACTGCGATTTATTCATATTATCTTTGAAACCAAATGAAAATCGTTACACAAGCATTTTTTAATAAATAATTTTTTTTAAAGCAATTCAAAAATATGAACCTGAAAATTTTAGTTTTTTTATTTGCCATTTTGTTTACCGGAGCGCTAAATGGGCAAGATTTTTTAGATGGATCCTATACATTTTCTAATAAAAAGGAGTCATATATTACCCTGACAAATGGAGATGAATTAGTGGGCTATATAAAGGACATAGACCGCAAAAAAGGGCTGATAAAAGCAATCACAATAAAGGACAAAAATGATAAAATAATTGAACTCAAGCCTGAACAAATAATGCACATGTATATTGCACCCAGTGGATTTGATAATTTTAATTCTGCGACAAAAAAGGCTTATAATGCAACAAAATGGCAGGATGATCAAAGTGCACATGCAAGTCACATGAAACAAGGGTATGTATTCTTTGAAACGACAGAAGTGATGATTAAAAAGGAAAAATTAACATTATTGCTTCAGTTAATAAATCCTGGGTTTTCAAATAAAATCAAGGTTTATTTTGATCCAAACGCCCAAGAAACTGCTTCATTCGGTGTAGGCGGCATCACTGTTGCCGGAGGAGATGCTAAATCATACTATTTCAAGAAAGGTGATGCTGTAGCCTTCAAAATGATGAAAAAGAATTATGACGACGAATTTGAAAATTTGTACGGAGACTGTCCTGAACTAAAAAAGGAATTTGGTAAGAATATTCACTGGAGTAATGTTGAAGAGCACGTATTCTTTTATTCTGAAAAATGTAAGTAATTAAGCGTTAAAAAGATATTTAAACAGATTCGGCTCTTACATTAACCACAAATTTTTTGGTTGGCGTTGTAGGATATTTGGTTTGATAGGTTAAAAAATCTTTTCCTTCAAGATATACAGCACACATTGAATTTGAAATATGATACAGGTTCTTGTGTATGTCTGCCGGAATTCCATCCAGAATTAACTATGTAAAACATACCAAAGAAGTACACATTTTATACAATGATTACAAAAACCAGTTGCCGAATCAGCCAGCTCCTAAAGCCATACAAACACTAGACCCTTTAGTAGCCATTGACCAGATAATACAGCATACTCTACCGCCCAGATTTCAAAAATCAAGATCCTACGGAATCCATCATGCCTCCAATAAATTAAAACTCAAAATCGAGGAAAGCTACAAACGAAATGGAGCCACCATTAGAACAGTT
>JAEUUM010000223.1 GCA_016787375.1 Saprospiraceae bacterium | reverse complement strand
TTCTCCCTAATGGTAAAAACAAATGGAACACTGAAAAATACACCAAAAAATTAAAAAACATGTCTTCTGTTATTGCCGAATTAGGAACAGAAATTAGTCCTGATGGCGTTGCAATACTTGGAATTTCGGAAATCGAAAACCGTGGAGTGGTAGAAGATCTCCTCAAACAACCGGCACTCCAAAATCGTGGATATAAAATTGTCCATTACGATTCACCAGACAGAAGAGGAGTGGATGTTGGATTGATTTATCAACCAAAATATTTTACAGTGACTGCTGCTGAATCGCTTCCAGTTTTGATCTATAATGACAATGGTGACCGGATATATACCCGTGACATCCTACATGTAACCGGTCTGCTTGACAATGAGGAATTGCATATTCTTGTCAATCACTGGCCTTCAAGAAGAGGGGGAGAAGCAAGTTCAGCGCCACTCAGAAACGCTGCAGCAGATGTATGCAGAAAATTATTTGATTCACTTGCAGTTGTCAATCCAAACGTAAACTTCATTGTCATGGGAGACCTGAACGATGATCCTATTGATGCCAGTATCAAAAATCACCTCAAGGCTCACGGAACAAAGGAGAAAGTCAAAAAAGCCAACTTGTTTGACCCAATGACTGAACTCTACAAAAAAGGTAATGGCACCCTGGCACACAATGATACATGGGGACTTTTTGACCAGATAATTGTCAGTTATGGTCTGCTCAATGATGGCGACAATGGATTTCAACTATACAAACCTGTTATTTACAACAAAAAATATTTGGTTCAGAAAACCGGTAATTTTATTGGCTATCCTTTCAGAACATTTGATGGTGATTTGTTCATTGAGGGCTATAGTGATCATTTCCCTGTTTATTTGGTTTTTACAAAAAAGATTTGAAAAATGGACCCGGTTAGTTACAAACCGCTGATCCTTGATAAACATCTGAACGATTTTCTTGAACTAATGGAGTATTCAGATGAATCAATGTTCATAACAGGAAAAGCAGGTACCGGTAAGTCAACACTACTTCAATTATTTAAAGACACTACCCGCAAGAACGTCGTCGCATTGGCACCTACGGGAATTGCTGCACTTAACATTCAAGGACAAACCATTCATTCGTTTTTTGGGTTCCCTGCCCGCCTGATGACAGATAAAGATATAAGACGGGTTGCCAATTTCAACCTGATAAAAAAAATTGATACACTGATTATAGATGAAATATCCATGGTTCGAGCCGATTTAATGGATGCCATTGATAAAACCCTAAGACTGAATCGTGCATCAAATGCTGCTTTTGGGGGAGTCCAACTCATACTATTCGGTGACTTGTTTCAACTACCACCTGTTATTGCAACGCCTGAAGAGAAGCAATATTTTAGATCATTCTATGAAAGCCCTTATTTCTTTGATGCCAAAATATTCAAACATGGATTTGAACTCAAACATTATGAATTAAGCAAGGTTTACAGGCAAGACGAACGACATTTCATCAGACTTTTAGACAACATCAGAACAGGCACATTTGATTGGGATGATATTGAGGAAATTAACTACAGAGTTGATCCTGATATTTC
>JAEUUM010000194.1 GCA_016787375.1 Saprospiraceae bacterium | reverse complement strand
ATAGGGCCTTGTGCAGCCATACCAAAAGCACTTCAACAAGCAGGTTTACAACTTAAAGATATTGATTTAGTAGAATTAAATGAAGCATTTGCAGCTCAGGCATTGGCAGTCATACGTGAAGCAGGGCTAGATCCCGAGCTTACAAATGTAAATGGTGGAGCAATTGCTTTGGGACATCCGCTCGGCTGCACGGGTGCAAAACTTTCAACCCAACTATTTCATGAATTAAAAAGACGAAACAAAAGATACGGAATCGTAACCGCATGTGTTGGTGGTGGTCAAGGTATCGCAGGCATCTGGGAGAGACTGTAAAAAAATATCTGTTATCTGCTAAGGCTATTCGATTCATGTCAACCATACAAAAATGTTTGGTATCAGGCTGATATTGGCCAATACATTTTACAAGCGTGTCAATCTTTGACAATCAGTAGCTGAGATTTGTTAAAAAATATTACCAAAATAAATATTCTGTCAAAAAAAAAGAGAATATTTGATGCTTCTTAGTTAGTGGTGTCTATTCTTTATTAATATTTTTTGAAAATGCGAATACTTTCATTCCTTGTCAGTCTTGCTACAACCATTTTATTGGCATATTTTCTTTCAAATCCAATAAAAATTGATCCAAAAGTTACCATTCCTCCGATTGGGAGTTTTTTTAGTCCGTTCACTGGTTTTTGGCAAAATGCTTTATCCGTTGATAATTTTACCAACAAGAAGATCAAGCTTCCAAATTGTACCCAAAATGTAAAAATCAAAATTGACGACAGGATGGTTCCGCATATTTTTGCGAAAAATGACCATGATCTTATGTATGCTCAAGGATATGTAACCGCATTAAATCGTCTTTGGCAAATGGACATCGCCACAAGAGCTGTTTCTGGAAGACTATCCGAGATTTTAGGAACCCGTACCCTTAATATCGATAGAACAAACCGGAGAAAGGGATTTGTTTTTGCAGCAGAAAATGCATTGGAAGAATGGAAGAAAGACCCAAAAATCTACAAACAACTTGAAACGTATGCTCAAGGTATCAATGATTATATTGCAAACCTGGAATCCAAAGATTATCCGATAGAATTTAAGTTACTCAACTATAAACCTGAACCCTGGACACCTCTTAAAACAGCACTTTTTGTGATATCAATGGCACAAACTCTTGCATCTCAGGAGTTCGATCTGGAAAATTCAAATGCGCTCAAACTTTTTGGTGAATCTGATTTCAATGAACTGTACCCAGATCGGAATCCCAAAGAAACACCTATTATTACTGCGGGCACCAAATGGGACTACATTAAAGAGACTCCGCTAATACCATCCCAAACTGTTAGCAGCCCGGTGGGTGATTTGTTTGGTGTTCCACGTGATGTGACGGAAGATCCGCATGTTGGGAGCAATAACTGGACTGTTTCGGGTGCTAAAACTTTAGACGGATTCCCGATTTTGTGCAATGACCCACACTTGCATTTAACCTTGCCTTCAATTTGGTTTGAAATTCAACTCAATGCTCCCGGCATTAATTCATATGGCGTAAGCCTACCGGGGATTCCCGGAGTAATAATCGGTTTTAACGATGATATTGCATGGGGAATCACCAATACAGGTTGGGATGTCCTAGACTGGTACCAAATAAAATGGTCAAATGAATCCAAAAGCAGTTACATATTAGACGGCAAACCTCTTCAGGTCAATTACAGAACAGAAAGGATAGTAGTCAGAGATTCTTTGGCTTATATTGATTCGGTTAAATATACAATTTGGGGACCGGTGGTATATGAAGATCATAAAAACCCAAAATATGGCCTTGCCATGCGCTGGCTGGTACACAATGTACATACACCTGATGAAATGTCAAGCTTTTTTGATCTGAATCGGGCGCATAATTTTGATCAGTATTACTCCGCAACCAACAAATATTGTGCACCTGCACAAAATATTGTATTCGCTTCACATGAGGGTGACATCGCTCTTCGGATACTGGGCAAAATGCCAGCCAGAGCAAAAGGAGAAGGTAAATTTGTATTGGACGGAAGCATTTCATCAAATGGCTGGAAAAATACAGTACCCAATTCTGACAACCCGATGGTGAAAAATCCGGCTACCAACTACATCTGCTCTGCAAACCAAATAACCACTACAGAAGATTTTCCGATATATTACGGAGGAAGTTTTGATGACTACAGGGGAAGGTACATCAACAGAAGATTGAGTGAAATGGATTCAATCAAAATTGAAGATATGATGAAGCTTCAGGCTGACCCCTACAGCATTCTCGCCGAGGACGCTTTACCGGTGTTGATGAAAAATATCGATACTACTTCATTAACCGTTGCTGAAAAGGCAATATACAATGACCTGAAATTGTGGGATTACAAATTTAAAGCAGACGAAACCGCTCCTACTTGTTTCAAAATGTGGTGGGACACGTTCAGCAAAACAACATGGGATGAAATGTTCAGCATCGCAGATTCGATTCCGGTAACCATACCTGAGAACTGGAGAACAATAGATTTGTTAAACAACAAGCCGGACTATAAATATTTTGATATTAAAAACACCCCTGTCAAAGAAACCGGCAAAGACATTGCAAATTTAAGCTTCAGAAAAATGTGCGCACAATTTGCAGATTTCTCGAAAGACAAATCAAATGGTGGAGGATTATGGTCAAATTTTAAAAACACCACCATCGAACATCTTGGCAAGATTCCTGCTTTTGGCAGAAAGCATATACAAGTAGATGGCTTCAAAGACGCGATAAATGCAACAACTGAGTTCAACGGACCGTCGTGGCGAATGGTCGTTCAACTGAGTCAACCGGTTAGAGCTTATGGCATTTATCCGGGAGGTCAATCGGGGAACCCTGCAAGTAAATATTATGACAACATGATCGAAAAGTGGACCAATGGCCAACTTGACGAATTATTGTTTTTGAAAAGTGATGAAGAATCTGATAAATTTATATGTACTTTAGAACTAACCAATTAATCTGATATGAAAAACTTAATTACAATAATAGTTATATCAGCTGCTTGCTTGCTGGTTCAACAATACCTTCCTTGGTGGACAGCTTTGATTGTTATAGCATTATTCAGTGCCTTGATGAAAATAAAACCTTCCAAGGCTTCGCTTTTTGGAAGCTTTATTTTAGGAACCATGTGGCTATTTTATGCCATGTATCTAAATTTTACAAATAACGGGATAATCGCAAACAGAATAGGTGAATTATTCAAAGGATTATCGCCTGCCCAATTGATTTCTTTCACCGGATTTCTTGGTGTATTAATGGGTGGTCTTTCAGGGTTAACCGGCAGCCTTTTTGTGAAGGCGATGATAAAGGGAAAATGATAATGTAAAAATTAGATATTATTATTTTAACTAATATTAATCAAATCAGTTTTTAACACAATTTGTAAATTATTGATATTCAATATTTTAAAAAATTACAATTTAAAAATTTGAAAATAAATTCATACTTATATATTTTTTTATTGTGATTTACTTGGTTAAATAAATTATAGTTCATAACATTGCATCGTTATTTAAAAAGGCTCATCAATCAGGCGAACTATGAGAAACCAAAAACAGGCCATCGCCTAAAGCCGATTGATAGTCCCATAACATTCTTTCCTTGAACAATCAATTTTAACATACTTTCTGAGAGGCCATCCTTGTATTTTCTTTCTTTCTGTATATAATTATTTACAGTCTGAAGGCCAAAACCGATTTAAACCGCTCCTTTGAGCAAAAGCTTACCTTACTTGTTTCGGTAAGCTTTTTTATTTTTAAGCATTTGGTTATTCAACCATGTTCGTTTGTTAATTTTGCGCCATGACATCAGACATCCATATAGACTTAATCGCTCAGCGCACAGGTATACCCATTCGCTCAGTTGAAAGCACCGCAAGATTATTATCAGAAGGCAATTCCATACCATTCATTTCAAGATATCGAAAAGAAATGACCGGTTCGTTGGATGAAGTGGCTATTGAACAAATTTCAAAACAACTCGACAAGCTTCAGGAGCTTGAGAAAAGAAAATTGACGGTCATACAATCCATTGATGAGCAAGGCAAAATGACCGACGCTCTGATGAAACGTATTAAAAACTGTTATGATCCCGTTGAGATAGAAGACATCTATTTGCCTTTCAAAAAGAAGAAAAAGACAAGGGCAATGGTGGCCATCGAAAATGGACTTGAACCACTTGCCAAAATTATATCTCAACAAAATTATATTGATATTTTCAAAGAGGCAGAAAGATTTATCTCGGAGAAAGTCAAAACTGCAGATGATGCCCTTGCCGGAGCCAGGGACATTATAGCAGAATGGATCAATGAAAATGAAGAGGCAAGACAAAAAATAAGGTATCTTTTCCGCAAATCTGCCACTATATCGACAACTCTTGTCAAAGGCAAGGAAGCCGAAGCACAGAAATATAAAGACTACTTTGCTTATTCTGAACCACTTGAAAAATGCCCATCACACAGAATGCTGGCGGTCAGAAGAGCTGAATCAGAGGGTTTTATCAGGCTGAATATTCATCCCTCAGAAGAGGATGCGTTCTTAATACTCGACAAAATATTTATAAAGGAGTACAATGATGCCGGACATCAGGTTCAGTTGGCCATCAGAGATTCTTACAAAAGATTGATGGAGCCCTCAATTGAAACAGAATTTCGAAATCTATCAAAGGAAAAAGCAGACGAAGAGGCGATCAAAGTTTTTACCAACAACCTGAAACAGCTTTTACTCGAGGCCCCACTTGGGAACAAAGCGATCATGGGACTTGACCCGGGATTCAGAACCGGTTGTAAGATTGTCTGCCTCGACCTCAACGGACAGTTGCTGCATAACTCAACAATCTTTCCACATCCACCCCAATCAGACACAAGCAATGCTTCGAAAGACATTATACACCTGGTTGGTTTGTACAACATAGAAGCAATAGCAATTGGAAACGGAACCGCCGGAAAAGAAAGTTTCAATTTCATTAAAAATCTGAGATTTGATAAACAGGTTGAAATTTTCATGGTCAATGAAAGTGGCGCATCCATTTACTCTGCATCGGAAGTTGCCCGTGAAGAATTTCCAGATCAGGATGTCACCGTTAGAGGGTCGGTTTCCATAGCACGCAGATTGCAGGATCCATTGGCCGAATTAATTAAAATTGACCCGAAATCAATAGGCGTTGGTCAATATCAGCATGATGTCGATCAGTCAGAACTCAAAAAAAGCCTTGACCAGACGGTAATAAATTGCGTAAACAGTGTTGGCATTAACCTCAATACTGCAAGCAAACACCTCTTGAATTATGTATCCGGTGTGGGACCCGTATTGGCGAAAAACATCATTGAATATCGTACCAAAATCGGCGGATTTACAGCAAGAAAACAACTCAAAGACGTGCCGCGGCTTGGTGCCTCAGCATTTGAACAATGTGCGGGATTCCTTAGAATCAAAAATGCTGATAATCCTTTGGACAACACGGCTGTTCATCCGGAGAGTTACCATATTGCCGAAAAAATGGCTAAAGACCTTTCAACAGATATTAAAGAAATCATAACAAACCCTCAAATTCGACAAAAGATCAATTTACAACATTATGTCACAGACAGAGTCGGTCTGCCAACCCTAAAAGACATTTTAAAGGAACTTGAAAAGCCAGGCCTTGATCCAAGGGGTGAGGCAAAACCGGTTGATTTCAAAGACAACATCAATACAATGACTGATCTTGAAATAGGTATGATATTGCCGGGCATTGTTACCAATATAACCAAATTTGGTGCTTTTGTAGATATTGGAATAAAACAAGACGGACTGGTTCATGTATCCAGAATTGCCAATAGATTTGTGAAAGACCCGGCTGACGTCCTTCAAATCAACCAAAAAGTACAAGTCAAAGTCATGGAAATAGATTTGGAAAGGAAACGAATACACCTATCGATTAAAGATGCTTAGTTAAGGTAAAATGATCACCAATTTCAACAAGCAGCCCCTACTCAACTATCTTAAAAAGAGATGGATTGGCCTTTCGGGGTTGATGATATTGTTGATTGCATATGGATTTTGCCTTCCAAAACCTCTTTTTAATAATCCGGTAAGCACAGTTTTACTGGATTTAAATGGTGAATTATTGGGAGCGAAAATTGCAGGTGATGGCCAATGGCGTTTTCCACTCGTGAATGCATTGCCTGAAAAATACATCACCGCCGTTGTTGCTTTTGAAGATAAACGTTTTTTTTACCATCCCGGGGTAGATCCCATAGGAATGTTCAGAGCATTGAAGCAAAACCTGAAAGCAGGCAGATATGTGTCTGGTGGAAGTACGCTTACTATGCAAACCATCAGGCTTTCAAGGCAAAAACACAAGAGGACCATATTTGAAAAAATAATTGAAATTATCCTGGCCACACGTCTTGAAATAAAATACTCAAAATCTGATATTTTAAGATTATATGCAACGAACGCACCATTTGGTGGAAATATAGTGGGACTTGAAACTGCTACCTGGCGGTATTTCGGTAAAAACCTAAAAGATCTAAGCTGGGCTGAGGCTTGCATGCTGGCAGTATTGCCAAATAATCCTGGTTCGATTTTTCCCGGAAAAAACCGGGCGCTGCTGGTAGCCAAACGAAATAAACTTTTAAAAAGCTTATTTGAATTAAAAAAGATTGACAAGACAACCTACGAACTCTCAATTGAAGAAAATCTTCCTGAGGCCCCTACCCCACTTCCTCGTTGGTCTCCACAATTATTGGAGATGTTTGCCAGGCAAATATCGGGTAACCCTGAAGCAAAAAAAATTGAGACGACCCTCGATTTAAACCTTCAAAAAAAGTTGACGGAAATAGCACAAAGACATCTCGAGCAATTCAAGATAAACGACATTCATAACCTGGCAATTCTGATCATTGATAATGAAAAAAACCAAGTGATTGGA
Source organism: Saprospiraceae bacterium (assembly GCA_016787375.1). GTDB lineage: Bacteria > Bacteroidota > Bacteroidia > Chitinophagales > Saprospiraceae > JAEUUM01. Next base: position 2,855 of record JAEUUM010000194.1, on the reverse strand, counting down.
TATCTGGGGAATGCTCCAGCAACAGGAGCAGATTTCGATGAAGATGTTGACATAATCCAATCTTCACGGAGTACCGGAAGCTTATTGAAGCCATTACTTTATGCAAAAGCCATGGACCGTGGCCTTATTCTACCCAACTCTTTGTTAACGGACATTCCCATTCAGTTTGGCGGTTACAAGCCTGAAAACTTCAGGTTGACCTTTGATGGGACACTTCCTGCAAACAAAGCATTGGCGAGGTCTCTTAATATTCCTTTTGTAAAACTGCTTGAAAATTACGGTATTCAGATTTTTCACAATGACTTAAAAAAATTTGGATTCACAAAACTAAACCCATCCCCTTCCTATTACGGATTGACCATGGTGGTTGGCGGCATCGAAAACAGCCTTTGGAATGTTTGCAAGAGTTATTCAGGAATGGCACGGGTCTTGTCAAATTTCAGGCAAAGAAATGGTGCCTATGCACTGAATGATTTTGAAGATCCGAGTCTTGAAAAAGGACGGGTAAAAAAGAATGAAAAACTAACAAAAAATGCACCGGTAGTAAAGGCAGGATCTATCTGGCAAACATTTGAAGCCATGCAAAGCTTAGAGAGGCCATTAGAATCAGGTGAATGGGAAAAATTTGTTTCAGCCCGCAAAATTGCCTGGAAGACAGGAACCAGTTTTGGGTTCAGGGATGCCTGGGCGGTAGGCATCAGTCCGAAATACACCGTTGGAGTGTGGGTCGGAAATGCGGATGGTGAAGGAAGACCAAACCTGATTGGCATTTACACAGCAGCACCTTTGATGTTTGAAGTTTTTGACCAACTGGATGATTCAAAATGGTTTGAGGAACCATTTGATGATGAAATCAAAATACCTGTTTGTAAGATAAGTGGTTACCGGGCTTCAGAATTATGCCCGGCGGACTCGGTCTATGTGCCATCTGCAGGAATATTATCTGAAATGTGCAGTTATCACCAAAAAATATATACTGATACACAAAGAAGATACCGGCTAAATCTGGATTGTGAAACAGGGAACAACATGATTGCCAATAACTGGTTTGTGCTTAACCCGATTGAGGAGTATTATTTCAAGCAAAAAAACAGCTGGTATGAGCCATTACCTCCATTTAAGGAAGGATGCAGCCCTCAGATACGAGGACGTGAGTTTATGAACATCATATATCCGAAAGATCAGGCTGTCGTATTTGTACCCCGACAGTTGAATGGTGTAAGAAGCAATGTGATTTTTCAAGCAGCCCATCAGCTCAGAGATGCGAGCATCAACTGGTTTATTGACGACAACTTCATAGCAAGCACTTCATCGGTACACAAAATCAATATTTCACCTGCTAATGGAAACCACCTCCTTACTTTGGTAGACAACAAAGGTTACAGGTTGGTGATAAGATTTGAAGTAAAAGATGCGGAATCAGCAAAATAGATAGGAAATCGCCTAAATAAAAAAATCCTGTACTACATTGAGGGTAAGAGGTACAGGATCAATCAACAAACATACTATGAGAAAACCGATGTAAAGATGAGCTGAAATTTAAGCTCCGTCAAGCTAAAATGTTGGAAAGGCGGAAATGATCAGGGAACGGTCAAAAGCAATTAGGAAGTGGCATAAAATATGCGAATTGAATTGTCAAAAAAGATGATCAGGTTAATTATTGAATTATTTTTGTCAAAATTAAGGTAAAATCAAAGTTGATTCGTCTTTCGATACATGGAAGCAATTTTAAACTTAGAAATGACTCAAAAAAAGAACGGATCACTTTCTGAATCTGTAAAAAAATACGGCAACAAATTATTGAGTTTCATCAGGAGCAAAGTAGCGGTATTAGAGGATGCTGAAGATATACTGCAAGATGTTTGGTATCAAATGAGCAACATTGCTGATTTGGATGAAATTGAAAATGTCAGTGGGTGGCTATATAAAGTTGCCAAAAACAGAATTACAGATAAATACCGAAAAAAATCAAACGATTTGCTAGAAGATTTTAGCTTTGAAAACGAAGACGGAGGATTCGACTTCAAGGAGATTTTATTACTTGATGATTCGGGTAGTCCGGAACTGGCTCTATATAAAGAATATTTCTGGCAACAACTGATGGACGCACTCGAAGAATTGCCGGAAAAGCAGCGAGAAGTATTCGTTTTAAATGAAATTGAGGATTTCACGCTTCAGCAAATTGCCGACCAAAAAAATGAAAACCTTAAAACCATCATAAGCCGAAAAGCTTATGCAATGAAGCATCTACGAACAAAATTAGAACATCTGTACAAAGACTTAATTGAATAATTATGAATACAAATTTCAGATCCGGAAAAAAGAAAATCGCCATAGGATTTTTCATTCTATCTTTTATTTTCATCATACCCGCCATTGTAATGTTATTGTGGAATGCCATACTACCGGAAGTTATTCATGTCAACACCATTGGTTACTGGCAGGCCATGGGCATTTTCGCCCTCTCCAAGTTATTGTTCGGAGGTTTTGGAATGGGCAGACGCTCGGGATTCAAGAATCAGGAATTTCGACAAAAATGGATGAACATGACAGATGAAGACAAGGAAGCTTTGAAAAGCAAATGGAGGGAAAAAATGCAAGGTCATTAAGAAAAAATCGTCTGAATTTTAGACAGTTAAATCATAAAATCAAAGACTAGTTTGTGAATGAAATAAACCGATGGTAATTCTCATTGCATTTTGTAGCAAATGGTGGTGTTTAAGTCGTAGCAGGTCTAATTCTTTTGATGAGCACTTCCTGATCAGAAAATATCATCCAGGAAAAATCATATAAAATGTGTACCATTTTGTTTTGGACGTTGATATGAAAACCAGTTAAGTAATGCCAGTTAAATT
>JAEUUM010000177.1 GCA_016787375.1 Saprospiraceae bacterium | reverse complement strand
ATTGCCTTTCCCGAATGATTTGGCGCCTTTTCTTTGAATGATTTCAAAAAACACTGTAGGTCTGTCTTGAATTGGTTTGGTAAATATTTGGAGCAAATATCCGTCATCATCTCTGTCTATCAGTATATTATACTTCTTAAGGGTTTCTATGTCTTCGTCAATTTTACCTACCCGATCAAGAACATCATCATAATAAACTTCCGGCACATATAAGAAATCGACACCCCTAGATTTTAATTTATGTATTGTCTCGATAATATCATTAGTAGCTACCGCAATGTGCTGAACTCCTGCACCACGGTAAAAATCAAGATATTCTTCAATTTGAGATTTTTTCAGACCTTTTGCAGGTTCGTTGATCGGAAATTTAATATATCCGTTACCATTTGAAACCACCTTACTCATCAAGGCTGTGTACTCGGTTGAAATATCATTGTCGTCGAATGTGATGAGTAAATTAAAACCCATTACATCCTGATAAAATTTTACCCATTTATTCATGGCACCCAGTTCCACGTTACCAACACAATGGTCAACATACATTAACCCAACAGGATCAACAGGAAACGCACCCTCTCGCATTTCAAAACCAGGCATAAAAACACCTGAATAGTTTTTGCGCTCAACAAAGGTGTGAATAGTTTCGCCATAAGTGTGAATTGAAGCAGTCTTGACAACTCCATGTGCATCCTCTGAAATTTTTAAACCACCAGCTACAACCGCACCTCTTTCAACAGCAGTATTGAAAGACCACTCTGCATCATCAACCCATAAAGCCAAAACTTTCACTCCATCACCATGTTCTGCCACATGCCTGCTTATTTCAGTATCCGGCAACAAGCTCGAAGTCAATACAATTCGTATTTTATCTTGCTGCAAAACGTAACTCACTTTGTCTCTGACACCCGTTTCAGGCCCTTGATAAGCTATCCATTTAAATCCAAATGTTGCTTGATAGTAAATAGCAGACTGCTTCGCATTACCTACATAAAATTCGATGTAATCTGTACCAAGAATTGGAAAAGTATCTTGATTTACTTGAGGTTTGGTTTGAACGAGGGTGTCCATATTTTTTTCTTTTTTAGTGTTAACTATTGTACCCAGCTTAAATAATAATCAGGCGATTCGATTGTTTCAGCAAAATTGGTCATTAATAATGGCTTAAAAGTATCAACCATGACAGCTAATTCAAATGTCTCTTTAGCACCAATGCTTTTCTTAGCTGTACCGGGATGCGGACCATGCGGAATGCCCCCTGGGTGAAGTGTTATCATGCCTTTTTCAACATGTTTTCGACTCATAAAATCACCATCGACATAGTACAATACCTCGTCGCTGTCAATATTGCTATGGTTATAGGGAGCAGGTATGGCTTGCGGGTGGTAATCGTATAAACGTGGCACAAAAGAACAAATGACCAACCCTTTTGTCTGGAAGGTCTGATGTACAGGTGGTGGCTGATGCACCCTACCCGTAATTGGTTCAAAATCATGAATTGAAAAAGCATACGGATATACAAACCCGTCCCAACCAACTACTCCAAAAGGGTGAAACTTATAATGATATGGATACATCATGTTTTGCTTCTTGATAAAAACCTTGAAGTCTCCTTCTTCGTCACTGGTTTGCAGTTCTGAAGGCTTTCGGATATCGCGTTCGCAAAAAGGAGAATGTTCCATCAATTGACCAAAATCATTCCTGTATCTTTTTGGGGTTTCAACTGCAGAATATGACTCCACAATCAACATTCGATTATCACTGTCATTGAACTCAAATTGATAGATCGTACCCCTTGGAATGACTAGATAGTCTCCGTAGGAAAAACCAAGATTTCCATACATTGTTTTAAGTGTGCCTTCACCTTTATGTATAAAAATCACTTCATCAGCATCCGCAATTTTGAAAAAATAATCTTTGTTGCCATGAAGTGGTGCTGCCAAAATTATTGAACAATCAGCATTCACCAATACAGGTTTTCTGCTCTTCAGATAATCTGCCTCAGGCTTGATTTCAAATCCATTTAAACATCTGTGTTTGAGTTGTTTGTCATGAATAGTGATCGGAGCAACAGAATATGGTTCGCCGACTTGCATAATTCGAGTCGGTGGATGACAATGGTACAATAATGAATAATTATCACTAAATCCTTCGGTAGAGAATAACTCTTCACTGTAAAGTTCTCCATTCGGTTTCCTGAATTGGGTATGTCTTTTGTGAGGTATCTGACCTAGTGTGTAATAATGCATGTCTGAATGTTTGTTGGCGATTCAAAAGTAAAGATAAAATGAAATTTATTCAATTTAGTTTGATTAAAAAATTTAGTCAACGCTTTGAATTAATTAATTTACAACATACAATGATTATTTTGATTTATTGTTATTTCAAAAATATGGAATTAGCAATCTGAACCATTTTTATCTCTGATCATTTGCATAAAATTTTGTGGCAAGCTTGAAAAATTATAATTTAGCATCTTATTATGCGACTAACATGATCGAAACCTGGCCAAAATTAACGAAAAACGAATGGATAAAACTGGTAGAAAAAGAACTCCGAGGCAAGCCTTACCAATCCATCATTCACAATATCAGCAAAAACATCAGTATTGAGCCCTATTACACATCAGACGAAATCGATGAACAA
>JAEUUM010000132.1 GCA_016787375.1 Saprospiraceae bacterium | reverse complement strand
TAAATCAAACGCAAAATTATTAATAAAGTAACAAGATTTGGTGTTAACGAGGTGTTAAAAAAAATTAACAAAAACACAAAATCACTTACTTCCCACCCAATGCTCAAATTGCTCAGTATTCAGGCAATTCAGACAATTATTCGCTCCTAATCCAGCCTTCTGCGCTACATTAATACCGAATTGTATATCAAATATTCCTGATTTGCTGTGTGCATCAGGGTTAATGGCTATCATTACAGATTTTTCCAACGCATAGGGAATCCACTTCCAATCGATATCAAGTCTTAATGGATTGGCATTCAACTCTATAACTACATTATTAGCAGCACATGCATCAATCAGTTTAACGTGATCTATTGGGTAGCCACTTCTTGATAATAAAAGTCTTCCAGTAGGGTGACCAAGTATTCTGGTATATGGATTTTCGATGGCAGAAATCAGCCGTCTCATTGATTTTGTCTCATCCATATTCAGGTTACTATGGATTGAGGCTATAACCAGATCAAAACCTTTCAAAATATCATCAGCATAATCAAGTTGACCATCTGACAGAATATCTGATTCAATGCTTTTAAAAATTTTAAAGTTATTGAAATTCCTGTTCAGTAAGTCAATTTCATTCCATTGTGCCTCAACTCTCTCTACTGAAAGTCCATTGGCATAAAAAGCAGACTTAGAATGGTCAGAAATGACAAAATATTCAAATCCGTTGTTACGAACATGATTTGCCATATCTTCAAGTGTATGTATTCCATCACTCCAGGTTGAATGGTTATGAATTACCCCTTTAATATCTTTGTATGTTATAAGTTCAGGCACTACCCTTTCTGTAATGAATTTATTTACTTCCAGATCATTGTCACGAAGAGTTGGGGCAAAAAATGGCAAGCTATTTAGTTCAAAAATTGCCTGCTCGTCAACTGCTTCATCGGGAATTTTGTAAACAGAATCAAAATTGGTGCAGAAGTCAAGAGGACCTGTGGCTTCAAACATTTTTACACCATACTTATTTCTATTTATAGCAATAACCTGCAAGTTCATATCATTTTCAAGTTTTAAGCTAAAAATCCCTTGATCTTTCTCTGCTAATTCGCCAATATTCGAGAGCTTTGACTGCAAACCAGGTAAATCAACACAAATGAGTTTAATGTCATCAATAATTTCACATTTTCTCCTGACTTGACCGGTAAAATCAATTTGGAGTTCAGGGTTTTCAAGTTTTAGACGTTCAATTATTGGCTGAATACATTCAATTACCCTTGCATAAAGATATTTGCCTGAAGAATTGAAAAAAAATTCAAGTCTTGATTTAACCTCCTGTTGAGTCTTTGTGCCGAAACCAGAGAGTTCAATCAATCTGTTTTCGTTGCAGGCATAAAGCAGTTCACCGGGTGAGCTAATGTTTAATTTACGCCATATGGCATCAATTTTTTTGGGACCAAGACCATTGACTTTAAGCATTTCTCTAACACCTTCAGGAGTCATTTCGCGATATTTCTCGAGAGTTGCCATATGTCCTGTAGAGATTACTTCCATAATTTTTGAAGCTATGGCTTTACCTACACCTGGAATGGCTTCGAGTTCGGCTTCAGACATTTCATTAATATCACCGTCGAGTTTTCGAAGAGTCAAGTATGCGTTTGAATATGATTTAATTTTAAATGTGTTTTCATTGTGCAATTCCATTAATGAGGCTAATTCAGAAAACAATTTTGCAAATTCCTTATTGGTCATGTATAAATATTTATGTTCAAAGAAAAGACATCTTCAGGAATAACTCTCTAGTTGAAACTTATTTTTATGGTAATTCGTTAAAATTGCATAAAATTTAAGCAATTATGAAATTCAATTATCTTTTCATTTTGGGATTTCTTTTGGTTTTAGCTTGCAAAGAAAATAAATCTGTAAGCACAACACCTGTCGACCCGGTTCAAGGTACAGCAGACCTAAAGGAATTTACCCTAACAGAAATTGCCGGGTCAAATTTTAAACGTGCAGTTAAAAAAGATGAAAACGGGCATACATTAGAAGAGGGATACGTTTTAGATGGAGTTAAAACAGGTGCCTGGTATAATTATTACCCAGATGGAAGAGTTTTAGCGGTTAGAAATTTTGTAAACGGGAAAGTTGATGGTACGTATCTGACAATTGATGATCGAGGAAGAGTAGTTTTACAAGCTTTTTATAAAGACAATTACCTGGATGGTCTTGTATCGGTTTATAAAATTGGAAGCCGAAAAATGAAAGAGACATATTACAAAAATGGCAAAAAAGAAGGTATTGAAAGAGAATATTTCGAATTAGGACCACCACAAAAGGAATCCAATTATAAAGCCGATGTATTGGATGGAAAAATGCGTTTTTATAATGAAAAAGCAGAATTGGTGGCAGAATATGAATACAAAAACGGTGTAAAGGTGAGTGGTGGAGCAGTAAATGGTGCACAGGCACCGGCAGCTGCACAGGACCCGACCGCAAAGTAAAGGTATTTTAATTTTAATTTAAGCCACGAAAGGCTGAAAAGTCTATTCAATTTAAATTTCAAAATAAAAGCTAAGTAGGGATAGTATCCTTGACTTGGCTTTTTGTTTTACAGATCAAATTTTCAAAACCAAATTTTGCCAAGCTCTTAGGACATTTGGGATAATAGTTTCAATTTTTAGTTACAGAAAACCTTAAGTCCGGGAAACCAAATATTAAATTCCTTGGCAAGTGGGTAATTAGCAAAAACTTATTTCGGCTTTTATTCAATTGCCTGAGGCTTGATTGGTGTGTTAATTGTTGGAAATAGATGAGTTTTATTTCCAAATGAGGCAGGAGTAGTCTCTGCTGTCATTGTACGCTCCGCCGACTGAACAAATTACTCTGCCTGTGAGGGGGTGTTTTCATCATTAGAGTCTTTTATTGATACAATTGTCGTTTGTAGCTTGACAGCCATGATTAGTTGGAATTATTACAGTTTGCAATCCTGGTTGTATCTTATTGGAAAAACTATTACCAACGAGCTAGTCTACAAAGTATTGTTTTAGGCAATTGTTGTCGTTGGAAGGCAGCATGCCATTAAAGAGTGTGATTGGTATTTCCGATTTGATGAATCTGGTGATGATTTTCCCAAATTTGATCGGTATGCTAATTTTATCAGCTGCTATTAAGTAGGAAGTTAGAAGTTATTTAGGAGCAATTAAGGAGTTTCCGGATCATAATCGTTCGAATCAATCCAGTTAAAAATACATTGACGTACTTCTTTTGATTTAATAAGGCGAAAATGCCCCAGACCATGTGTAACATAAAGTTGTGATAATTGCCAATTATTGACTACCTCAATTGCCGAATGTAAGGGCACTAAATTATCCTTTTCGTCATGAAATAATATGCCACGCGTATTTTTAAATTTTGTCGATAAGAATGCTACACTAAGCTGATCAGAATGATATCCAGTATTTGAAAATATTTTGTTTTCAAGTCTTTTTTGTATTGAATGCTCAAGATGTAGAAGTCTGTAAAGACCTTGTAACGCATATTTAGTGGTTGCAGGTTGTCCGAGCATTACAATTTTAGGCACTGCAAATTTGGGAATCTCAACCAATGCAAAACTGATGGCCAATCCACCAAATGAGTGAGTAACAGCCAAATCAAATGGCCCAAAATGCTCAGATGCGAGGTTTATTATATTTGCATATTCTACTACGTTGGTGTGCCTACCCTCTGATTCTCCATGAGCAGGGGCATCAATGCCAAATACTGTAAAACCTCTTTCTAAAAGCGAGGGCACAACTGACCTTAAAGCTGTTGCACGTGATTCCCATCCATGAAGAAGAACAACCTTTTTAGATCCACCTTTCCATTCATAAATCCTTATTTTATTATCATCTACCAAAAAATCATGACGGATCATTTCATTCAGCAAATCATCGCTAACCGCATGCTTTGCCCTGATTCTGGGGGTCACAAATAGTGATAGTGCTTGTTTAGCTGACCATTCAGGAGCAATTTTCTGAGCAATTGAAAAAACAAACTGTAGAAATCTTACACTTTTGGGTTTTTTCAACTCAACGTGAATATTCGAATTATGGGGCTCAGTTGGTAGATAATGAATTTTGGGATTACTCATAAATTGGAGAGACAAATTTTGTACAAAGGTAAATGCTTTGGTCATGATTAATGTATAATAACACAATT